>JAGATY010000006.1 GCA_017621035.1 Bacteroides sp.
GATTACTGCGGAAATGTGATCTATGAAAGTGGTGCGCAGAAGTACCTATTGAATGAGGTAGGCTACTACAACCTAGCAAGTAGTGTTTACTGTTATTACTTGAAAGACCACCAGGGCAATAACCGAGTGGTAATCAATAGTAGCGGTACTGTGTTGGAAACTAACCACTACTACCCCTTCGGTGGCTTATTTGCCAGCTCAACTACCCAACCGTTTAAGTACAATGGTAAGGAACTTGACAGCAAGAAGGGTCTGAACTGGTATGACTACGGGGCAAGACATTATGATGCAACGCTGGGTCGTTGGCATGTGGTTGACCCGTTGGCGGAAGAGTATTATAGTGTATCACCATATGCATATTGCTTGAATAGTCCGGTGAAGTACGTAGATCCGACAGGTGAAAGTACATGGGTTATGCAAAACGCAGATGGAACCTATCGAGTTATAGGAGGAGACTTGGAGGATAAGGATAGAAATATATACGTATATCGTATGCAAGATGGGCAACTGATTAGAGGTGAATCAATCGGTATAACTACATCTACAACTTCATTTTATAATAGTGATGCTAAAGGTGGAAAAGGAGCCTGGGCTATTGGAAGTACGATTGACCCCAATAATCAAAGCGGTGATAATTTTTTATCTGAAATTATTAGGAATAGTCCTGCAATGTTAGATGATTATGCCATGAATGCGAGAAATGGGCATAAATATGATTTTAAGGTAACAAATGGAACTGACAAAGAGATAAAAAATATAGATGTTTACAGAGGTATGCCTATTGGAAAGAATGCAAATGGACAAATAATCTATACATCCGCACGCGATATTGGTAATATTGCTGCTGGTTATGTGGCTGGTTCCAATGGCATGTCATGGGTTGCATCACGTATTGCCTTTGATTTGTATCATGATGGTATAGAAGGTATTTCTACTCGGAACGCAGAATATTATGGTTGGCGTATGGGGTATAATCAATCACCCAATAAACGATTGAATAATTTTAAGAAGTCAATGAAAAGCTTGTTCAATAAGTTATGGTAAAGAAAAAGAAAGGAAAAGGATGTCTGATTTGGGTCGGTTGTTTTATTGGATTGTTTATAATTTATCTGTTCGTACCCAAAGAAAGAGTTTACAAAATTCCGAATAGAGATTTGTATATCAGAGTAAAAGTTACGCCCATTAGTGACTTTGGCTATATTTACTTTGGGAAAGATGGCACAAGTGTATTTCAATCTAAAGATTATTTGAAAATGCACAAGGCTTTAGATAATATAATTATCAGAATGTATTTAAAAACAGATAATGATACAATTTATTATATCTCTCTAAGCAAACCGAATGAGATGGAACAAGATGACTTTACTTTCATTAGAAAGAAACGTTTGGATCCTGACATCCTTGTAGAGGATAAAAGGATACCATCCTTGTATAGATGTAAGCCTGAATTTACAACAGTCATAGAATTAGCAGAATTTAATGCGAATATTTCTATTTCTCAAGATTCTAGTATTTATATGAAACGACTTTGGCCGATTGAGAAGTAAATACTTAATCTTGTCGTTGTTATTCAAAGATACAATGATGAATCCCAAAGAAGTTGGATGAATTAAACCTTTTCAGTAATAGAAAGAGTCCGGTACAAATGCCGGACTCTTTCTAGTTATAGGAAGCTTTTCCTCAAATCAAGCTAGCCGTTAAAGCAGTTTGAATGTGTAGCCTTTGCCTCGCAGGTATTCGATGGCGCGGGGGAGGGCGTATTGCAGGTTTCCGTTGTTCCAACTCTTGAGGGAGTCGTGGAAGGTGATGATGGAACCGTTTCGCGCGTAGCGGATGACGTTGGAGAGTACTTGCGGGCCACGCAGTTTTTTACTGTAGTCGCGTGTGACCAGGTCCCACATAACAATCTTGTAGCGTTTGCGCAGGGCGCGGTATTGACTCCAGCCCATGTGTCCATGGGGCGGACGGAAGAGGAGGGGATGGAGGGCGTGCTCCAGGTTTTGTGCTTGGCAGACCTCTTGCATGTACTCTTGAGCCAGCAGGGTATTGCGCATGTAGACGCGGGTCTGCTTCTCGAATCCGCGCAGGTGGTTGAAGGTGTGGTTGCCAATGCGGTGGCCACGCTCCACTACCATGCGGAACTCGTCGGGATGCTTGCGTATGTTGTCGCCCACCATAAAGAAGGTGGCCTTTATGTCGTACTTGTCCAGCACGTCGAGTACCCACGGCGTCACGGTGGGGATTGGCCCGTCGTCGAAAGTCAGGTACACGGCTTTCTCTTCAGGGTTCAATCTCCACAGTGCTTGCGGGTATAGCTTGCGGAACCATATGGGGGGCTGTTCTATCAGCATGGGTTATGAGTTGATTCGAGCCATGCTCAGGTCATACAACTGGTCTAACTTCTGCTTGTAGGTGTCGGCCTGCGGTGATTGGTTGCGCTCCATAATCTGTACAATGCTGTTTAGGATGGGCAACTGGTACTCCAGCACCTCCCCGCTGGAGAGCAGGAAGCGATGTTCGTCCAGGCTCAGGTACCAGGTGATGTACTCGATGGCTTTGTCGGCCAGTGCTTTGAGGATGGCATCGCCTTGTTCTGTTTTACCCAGCTGGTAATATGCTTCGGCCATGCGGAAGGAACTGTCCTGCCAATCGTAGGGCACGTTGTAAGCGGGAATCATCTTTTCGGCATAGTCCAGCGCTGCCAGTGCCTGTTCCTTCTTTCCCTCACGCATCAGTTGCTGCACTAACTGAGAGAAGAGGCGGCGATGGCTGTAGCACATGCGCATAGCGTTTTCGTCGATATAGAGTCCCGGCTTGTCGATGCCGCCGAACTTAAACTTGTTCATCAGGTTGTCGTACATCTTCTCCGAGTCAATCTTAACACCGGTTTGGGTGGTGTTGAACGGGGTGAAGCGGTAGGCCAATCCTTCTTGAATGAAGTGTTCGTCCAGTCCCATGTGCATGTCTGAGCCTACACTGACTGCCATGTAGATGGGGCGTTCCCAGTTGGCTTCGGCCAGCATTTCCAACATCATCAGTTCGTGCTTGTAGAGTGCACGCTTGGTGTGGCGATTGCCACGGGCGTCCTTGTTGGTAAGTTTGAAGGACATGTAGTCGGGGATAGAGTCACCCGGAATCAGCATACCGCTGCGACGTACGGCTTCTTTGTCAATCTTGATGACAATGCTATCGGTGGGAATCACACGCAGGTCTGCATCTTTCGGGTTGCGTATCCAGTGCTTCAGAATGTTTTTCAGCTCGTAAGGATTGTCTCCAAACTCTTGCTTCAGGTTGAGCAGCACTTCCGGATTTCCGTTGAGTGCCTGTTTCTCGGCTTCTGCATAGAGTTTGTCGATGCTCTTTTTGTACTCCGGCTGGATGGGGATATATTCATTGGTTCCTTCTACATAGTCCTTACGCTCCCAAGTGATGGGGAGTGAGGGTGACTGGTGGGCGGGACGCTTCATCTGGTCGATGTACCAATCTGTTTGCAGGTAAGAGAGGTTGCAGGTGCGTGCATCGGTGCGGAAGCCTTCTGTATCTTGGTTGTACCAGAGCGGGAAGGTGTCGTTGTCGCCATTGGTGTAGATGATGGGGTTTCCACTTTCCTGCAGTGACATCAGATAGTTCTGTCCGAAGTCGCGTGCCATGTAACGGTCGCTGCGGTCATGATCGTCCCAGTTCTGTCCCGCCATTTGAATAGGAACCCAAAGGCAGAGCAACACGAGCAGGATAGAGAGCTGGCTGTTGAGCATTGAGAGTCTCTTTTGTGCAGTAGCATTCTCCTCCTTGATGCCCAGCAGTTTCTTACATTTGCCAGACAACAAACCGTTTTCAACAATCAGTTGATGGAGCCCGGCTACACCCATTCCCACCCAGATGGCAAAGGCATAGAAGGAACCGGCATATGCATAGTCGCGTTCGCGCGGTTGGCTGGGGGTTTGATTCAGGTAAAGCACAATGGCAATACCGGTCATGAAGAAGAGGAAGAAGACAACCCAGAACTGTTGGATTCCTTTTTGTCCTCGGTAGGCCTGCCACAGCAAACCAATGATACCCAGTAACAAAGGCAGACAGTAGTAGACGTTGTGCCCCTTGTTCTGAGTCAGTTCTGCAGGTGCCATTTCTTGATTGCCGATGAGGAGATTATCGATGAAGCTGATGCCGGTAATCCAGTTACCGTGTTCAATCTCTCCACTACCCTGCATATCGTTCTGACGGCCTGCAAAGTTCCACATGAAGTAGCGCCAATACATCCAATTCAATTGGTATGAGAAGAAGAACTTGATGTTCTCCCACTGCGTCGGCATATTCACCATCACCATTTGACCACACTTGTCGTAGGGAACATCATAGCCGGTGATGTCCATCCAAGCTTGGTATTGTTGGGTGTGCTGACTGCTGTACATACGGGGGAATAGCATGTTTTGAGCATATTCATACTCAATGCGGCCGGGTACTTCAATGTAGGAATCTTTCTCCTCGGGAGAGGTTTTTTCCTTACGAATGTACTTGGTGCCTTGTGTCTTGATGCGCGGTTCGCAATAGCCATCTTTAGTATCCAACGCCACTTGTGAGGTGAAGGCCGGACCATAGAACAGAGGACGGGTTCCGTATTGCTCGCGTCCCAAATATTCACCTAAGGTAAAGATGTCTTCCGGAGAGTTCTGATCCATCGGTGTGTTGGCGGTGGAGCGGATGACAATAAGTGCATAAGAGGAGTAACCGATAACGATGAGCATGGTACACAGCAGGGCTGTGTTCAGGGTACGAGCACTGACTCTCCACTTGATGACGGCTTGAGTTTGCGGACGCAGGTAGAGCCAAAGCAGTGCAATCACTACCAGACCGATGTTAACAGAACTGGTACCGTGTCCATAGAAAGGAATACCCAGCAGTGCAATGGTCAACACAAAGCTGGTTGCCATGCGTGTTTTGTTCTTCTCGGTATAGCTTTCGTACACACCCCAAATGAGTGATGCGGCCAGTACCAAGATGTAAACAATAACACCTGTGTTGAAAGGCATTCCCAACGTGTTGACAAACAGCAGTTCAAACCATCCGCCTACCTTTACAATGCCCGGAACAATGCCATAAAGCACTACTGCTACCAATACGGCACTGGCAGCCAATGCCAGCAACGAGCCTTTGGCTGTGGCGTTGGGCACCTTTTTATAATAGTAGACTAGTACGATGGCGGGCAGGCAAAGCAGGTTCAGCAAGTGTACACCAATGCTGAGGCCGGTAAGGTAAGCAATGAAGATGAGCCAGCGGTCGCTATGTGCCTCGTCGGCCACTTCTTCCCACTTCAGGATAAGCCAGAATACCACGGCAGTGAATAAAGATGAGAACGCATACACCTCTCCCTCCACAGCCGAGAACCAGAAGGTATCGCTGAACGTATAGACTAGTGCGCCTACCAGTCCGCTACCCATTACGATTATCAGTTGTGAGGTTGTGTAGTTTTCTTTATCTTCGATAACGAGTTTGCGTACCAGATGTGTGATGCTCCAGAAAAGGAAGAGAATGCAGGCAGCACTCATGAGGGCACTCATGTAGTTGACCATCTTGGCTACTTGAGTAGCGTCGGATGCAAATTGGGTGAACAGATTGGCCACCAACATGAAGAATGGTGCGCCGGGGGGGTGTCCTACTTCCAGCTTGTAGCCGGTGGTGATGAACTCACCGCAGTCCCAAAAGCTGGCGGTTGGTTCAATGGTCATGCAGTAGGTAACTGCTGCAATCAGGAAAGTAATCCAACCCATCAGGTTGTTTACGGTCTTGTACTGTTTCATCTATATATTCTTATTTTCGTTTCTCGTTGTAAATCAGCACTGTTTTTCTTGTGAAAATCCCGTTTCTTCCACACTTGTGCGGAGCACGGTGGACACTTGTGTGGAGCGTGCTGGACACTTGTGTGGAATATGCTCCGCACTTGTGTGGAACAAACGCCTCACAAACAGGCTCTAAAAAACGGTCGCAAAGATAGTGATTTCGTAGCTAATCTTGTGACAAAGAGGCAGATTATTAACGTGTGTTCGGTATAAGGTTTATCCAATCCACCTGCTTTTGTCAATGATTTCAATGTTCATAGATGGCTTCTTAGGCAAGAGGTTATATGCGATAAGACCAGCAAATAGGTTAGTTGCAAAATTGTCAACAGAGCGATGTCTGGTATGTTCGATATGGCAGATGTTTTTTAATTCA
>JAGATY010000080.1 GCA_017621035.1 Bacteroides sp.
ATCAACTATCAACTATCAACTATCATGACTGAAATAGAAAGAAGAAGAACATTTGCGATTATCGCACACCCCGATGCCGGTAAAACATCACTCACCGAGAAACTCCTCCTCTTTGGTGGACAGATTCAGGTAGCCGGAGCGGTAAAAAGCAATAAAATCAAAAAAACAGCCACCAGTGACTGGATGGACATCGAAAAGCAACGTGGTATCTCTGTAACTACCTCTGTTATGGAGTTCGACTACCACGATTATAAAATCAATATCCTCGACACCCCCGGTCACCAGGACTTTGCAGAAGATACCTACCGTACACTGACAGCTGTAGACTCAGTTATCATTGTGGTAGACGGTGCCAAAGGTGTGGAGACACAGACACGTAAACTGATGGAGGTATGCCGCATGAGAAATACTCCCGTCATCATCTTCGTCAACAAGATGGACCGTGAAGCAAAAGACCCTTTCGACCTGCTGGACGAACTAGAAGAAGAACTCTCCATCCATGTGCGTCCACTGACATGGCCGATTGAAAGTGGTCCCCGCTTCAAAGGCGTATATAATCTTTACGAGCAAGGACTCAATTTATTCCAACCCTCTAAACAGGTTGTTACAGAGAAAGTAGCAGTAGATATCCATACCGAAGAATTGGACAAACACATCGGCAGTGAACTAGCTGACCGCCTGCGTGGAGAGCTGGAGTTATTGGAAGGCGTTTATCCTGAGTTTGCCGTGGAAGAATATCTGAAAGGACAACTGGCACCCGTATTCTTTGGATCTGCCTTGAATAACTTCGGCGTGGAAGAGTTGCTAAACACCTTTGTTGAGATTGCCCCTAGTCCACGCTCCGTAAAGGCAGAAGAACGTGATGTGCAACCCGAAGAGCCTAAGTTTACCGGATTCATCTTTAAGATTACAGCCAACATCGACCCCAACCATCGTTCTTGTGTGGCTTTCTGCAAAATCTGTTCTGGCAAGTTTGTCCGTAATGCACCCTATTACCATGTACGTCACGGGAAAACGCTCCGTTTCTCCAGCCCCACACAGTTTATGGCACAACGTAAAACTACCGTGGATGAAGCGTGGGCAGGTGACATCATCGGTCTGCCAGACAACGGCACTTTCAAGATTGGCGATACACTAACCGAAGGTGAATTGCTACACTTCCGCGGATTGCCTAGCTTCTCACCCGAGATGTTTAAGTACATCGAGAATGCAGACCCAATGAAACAAAAGCAGTTGGCTAAAGGTATCGACCAGCTGATGGACGAGGGTGTGGCACAGCTCTTCGTCAATCAATTCAACGGACGTAAGATTATCGGAACCGTCGGCCAGTTGCAGTTTGAGGTCATCCAGTACCGTCTGGAGAATGAGTATAATGCCAAGTGCCGTTGGGAGCCTATCAGCCTCTACAAAGCTTGCTGGATTGAGAGCGACGACGTTGCAGAACTTGAAGCCTTCAAAAAGCGTAAGTATCAGTATATGGCTAAAGATCGCGAAGGACGTGACGTCTTTTTGGCCGATAGTGGTTATGTGTTACAGATGGCACAGATGGACTTCAAGCATATCAAGTTCCACTTTACCAGCGAGTTCTAAGTAGCACTACATCCGACATAACTAGGGGTAGCACTTCTCCATCCACTTGAGATTACGGATGACAGGCGCTACCCCTCTTTTCTAAGTCAACGTCAGTTCGATAGATGGTCTGAAAGACCTCTTAATCGAATTCAGGTTAAAGTATAATCAGGAGCGACTACTAAGAGTCTCTCCACCGATTACAACCTGCACGCTTCCCGGATACAACCTTTTCACCTTCGAGAAGCAACCTCTCTTTGCACACCATTAGAACTAAATATGCACAAGATGGCATCTTATGCAGCACAAGATGCCATCTTGTGCAACATGAGTTGCCATCTTGTGCAGTATCGGTACGTGTGTGAGTGCTTAAAGAAGTAAGTAAAACTATCCGCTACTTCCCATCTTCTTAACACTCCCTCTAGGTTAACATGAGCTCGATTCGGTGCTTTATTTAACGTCAGACCATCTACCGAACTGGCGTTAAGTCACAAAGTATTCGGCATTCTCTCTGATAGGAAATTAAAAGGAAAGAACAAAAAAAATAGTCAACTCGTTTGGCAGTTAGAAACAAATCGCATACTTTTGCGTTCAAATAACAATCGGAATAACCGAAACAAAAGCAAAAGAACAATGAAAACAATGATGGTAAATACATTCTGGTGGCGCCGCTTACTACTCCGTGAGTCGTAAGGGAACCAAGCCGTGTATATATACCTATTTATATAGATAAGAGATATAAGCAGAAGGGCTGTCGTACTTACGACGGCTCTTCTGCTTTTTTAGTATAACAACCATTTAAATACAACAAGAACAATGAAAACTGCCATTATCGACAATTATGACTCCTTCACCTACAACCTCAGCCACCTGGTGAAGGAACTGGGTGCGGAAGTGACCGTACTGCGCAACGACCAATTCCAACTGGAAGAACTGGAAGCGTTCGACAAACTCATCCTCTCGCCCGGACCGGGCATCCCGTCGGAAGCGGGACTGCTGCTCGATGTCATCCGCACCTACGCCGGACGGAAACCGATGCTCGGCGTGTGCTTGGGCGAACAGGCCATCGGCGAAGCCTTCGGTGGACGGCTCATCAACCTGAGCGAAGTATTCCACGGAGTGCAGACAACCATCTTTTTGAATGAAGAATTAAGAATTAAGAATGAAGAATTAAGAATGAAGACTGCGGAGCTTGATGAGGGCTTAGCCCGAACTAATGAAGAATTCCGTCCGGATGCTAATTCTTCATTTCCCGAGCGAAGCGAAGGTATTCTTCATTCTTCATTAAAAAGTGACTATCTGTTTGACGGCCTGCCCGCCGAAATTCCCGTGGGTCGCTATCACTCGTGGGTGGTAAGTACGGAGGGATTGCCCGACTGCCTCGAAGTGACCGCTGTGAGTGCCGAAGGGCAAATCATGGCACTACGCCACAAGGAATATGACATCCACGGCATCCAGTTCCACCCCGAATCGGTCCTGACACCGGACGGAAAGAAAATGATTGAGAACTTCTTAAACAGATAACGATATGAAACAGATACTATCCCGCCTCTTCAACCACGAGGAACTGACCACGGAAGAGGCCAAGAACTTGCTGCTGAACATCACCGAGGGACGATACAACGACACGCAAATCGCCTCGCTGATAACTGTCTTCCAAATGCGTGGCATCAAGGTGGACGAACTCATCGGCTTCCGTGAAGCACTGCTTACTACCCGCGTGCCGGTGGACCTGGATGCCTACCGTCCCATCGACATCGTGGGTACGGGCGGCGACGGAAAGAACACGTTCAACATCTCCACCTGCGCCTGTTTCGTGGTGGCCGGAGCCGGCTATCATGTGGCCAAGCATGGCAACTATGGCGCAACCTCGGTGAGCGGTGCCAGCAACGTGATGGAGCAGCACGGCGTGAAGTTTACCAACGAGCAAGACCGCCTCACCCGCTCCATGGAGGCTTGCGGCATGGTGTATATGCACGCTCCGCTGTTCAATCCGGCACTGAAAAGCGTGGCTCCCGTGCGGAAGGCGTTGCAGATTCGTACCATCTTCAATCTGCTCGGCCCATTGGTCAATCCCTGCAAGCCGGCTTACCAGTTGCTGGGCGTAGCCGACCTACCTCAGATGCGTCTCTACACCAATGTGTTCCAGCGTCTGGGCA
The DNA here is from genome assembly GCA_017621035.1 of Bacteroides sp. Taxonomy (GTDB): domain Bacteria; phylum Bacteroidota; class Bacteroidia; order Bacteroidales; family Bacteroidaceae; genus Bacteroides. The sequence continues at coordinate 3,729 of JAGATY010000080.1, forward strand.
TCGGTTTTGCCGTGGTGAACAACCTCGACGGCTACGATGAAATCTCGCTGACCGACCAGTTCAAGGTGATGACCGGCCGCTACGAAACCATCTACAGTCCCAAGGAACTGGGCTTCTCGCTGGCCCGTCAGGAGGAACTCTTCGGTGGAAGTACACCCGAGGAGGCCGCCCGCATCTTCGACCATGTATTGGAGAACCGCGCCACCCGTGCACAGACCGATTGCGTACTCATCAACGCCTCGTTTGCCATCCAGGCCATGGAGGCGGAGAAGCCCATCGAAGAGTGTGTAGCCATCGCCCGCGAATCGCTTGAAAGCGGACGGGCATTGGGTACATTCAAAAAGTTTGTTTCCATTAACAACTAAATAAAATTGCACGCAGATAACACAGATTAGGCAGATGACCGCAGATAATAAAAGGCTGCACACTGCAAAGAAAAAAGAATCTGCGGTCATCTGTTTCATCCGCGTCATCTGCGTGCCATCCATACAGAATTATGAAAGATATATTGGAAGAAATCATCGCATACAAGCGCATCGAAGTGGCCGCCCAAAAGGAAGCCGTCAGCATTGAGCAACTCATCCGGCTCTGTGACTTCGACGCCCCGCGCATCAGCATGAAGGCATCACTCGCCGCCTCACCGACGGGTATTATCGCCGAGTTCAAACGCCGCTCGCCCTCAAAGGGATGGATAAAGCAAGAAGCCGACGCAAGCATCATCCCGCCCGCCTACGAACGGGCCGGTGCCGCCGCCCTCTCCATCCTGACCGATGAGAAGTTCTTCGGCGGCTCGCTGAAGGACATCCAAGTGGCCCGTCCGTTAGTCGGCCTGCCCATCCTGCGCAAGGACTTCATCATCGACGAGTATCAGCTCTACCAAGCCAAGGCCGTCGGAGCCAACGCCGTGCTGCTCATCGCCGCCTGCCTCACCACCGACGAGTGCCAGGCATTGACCCGAAAGGCGCACGACCTCGGTCTGGAAGTGCTGCTCGAAACCCACAGCGAGAGCGAACTGGCCTACATCACCCCCGATATCGACATGGTGGGTGTGAACAACCGCAACCTCGGCACCTTCCACACCGACGTGCAGAACTCCTTCCGCATGGCCGAGCTTCTCCCGCCGGACATACTGAAAGTTTCCGAAAGCGGCATCTCCCACCCCGACACCGTGCGACAACTACGGGAAGCCGGCTTCCGGGGATTCCTTATCGGCGAAACCTTTATGAAGACGGAGGAACCCGGAGAAACATTGCGACAACTGATTAAACAAACAGCACGCAGATAACGCAGGCATCATCTGTGTCATCTGCGTGCCATAAGCCCAAAGAACATGAAAATAAAAGTATGCGGTATGCGTGAGCCCGAAAATATCCGCGCCATCGAGTCGCTCGGTATTGACTGGATGGGATTCATCTTCTACCCCAAGTCACCGAGATATGTCAGTCAAAAGCCCGACTATCTGCCGGCCCACGCCAAGCGAGTGGGTGTCTTCGTCAATGCCCCGACCGATGAGATTCTCCGCCGAGTAAAAGAGTTCGGCCTAAACATCGTGCAACTCCACGGACAGGAGCCGCCCGAACAATGTGCTGCACTGAAAGCGGAAGGACTGACCATCGTCAAAGCACTATCAATAAATGAAGAATTTAGAATGAAGACTGCGGAGCTTGATGAGGGCTTGGCCCGAACTAATGAAGAATCGGATTCTTCATTTCCCGAGCGAAGCGAAGGCATTCTTCATTCTTCATTATACAAAGGTGTAACCGACTATTTCCTGTTCGATACTGCCTGTGCGGGCTATGGCGGCTCCGGCCGAAAGTTCAACTGGTCGGTCTTGCAGCACTATGAGGGTGACACTCCCTTCCTGCTCAGTGGCGGTCTCCGTCCTGACAGCCTCGATGAGGTGTTGGCCTTCCGGCATCCGATGTTTGCCGGTATTGACCTTAACAGCGGTTTCGAGCTTTTGCCCGGGGTGAAGAATGTAGAGGCACTGCGAGAATTTATAAACCAAGCCAAAAAGCACGCAGATGACACAGATTAAGCAGATGACCGCAGATAATCAAAAAGCTGCGCTATGAGAAGAATAAATAATCTGCGGTCATCTTGTTGCATCTGCGTTATCTGCGTGCCATCATAAATCAGAAATCAAAATATATCAATTATGAACAGAATAAACCAACTTTTCAGCAACAAGAAAGAAAACATTCTTTCCATCTACTTCTGCGCCGGAGCACCGACGCTCTCTTCTACCGTACCCACCATCCAAGCCCTCGAAGCGGCGGGTATCGATATGATAGAAATCGGCATCCCGTTCAGTGACCCTATGGCCGACGGCCCCGTCATTCAGGATGCTGCCACCAAGGCGTTGCGCAACGGCATGACCCTCCGCACCCTGTTCGCTCAGTTGGAAGACATCCGAAAAACCGTCCGCATCCCACTCATCCTGATGGGCTACCTCAACCCCATCATGCAATTCGGTTTCGAGGCGTTCTGCCAGCGGTGCAACGAAGTGGGCATCGACGGTGTAATCATTCCCGACCTCCCCTTCAAGGACTATCTGGAGGAGTACAAGCCCGTGGCCGACAAATACGACATCAAGGTCATCATGCTCATCACCCCCGAGACCAGCGAGCCGCGCATCCGGGAGATTGACGCCCACACCGACGGTTTCATCTACATGGTGTCCAGTGCCGCCATCACCGGTGCGCAGAAGGACTTCAACGAACAGAAACAGGCCTACTTCCGCCGTATCGCCGCCATGAACCTCCGCAACCCACGCATGATAGGTTTCGGCATCTCAAACAAACAGACTCTGGAAGCCGCCACTGCCCATGCCGCCGGAGCGATTATTGGCAGCAAGTTCGTGACATTGCTGGAAGAGAGTCAGGGTGATGCGGGGGTAGCGATAGAGAAACTTAAAATCCTACTTCGCTAGACTCAACTTATTTTACCAATACCGGAACCGTGTCTTCCCCGTTTCTATAGGAACGGTGTTGATACGGCGTTGGTACGGCCTTGGTACGGCGTTGACACGGAGCGGGTCTAAAAATGGTTTTTGTGGGCTACAGCACCTTCTGAGGCAGGTTGCGAAAACGAAGTGAACAAGACTCGGATACAACAATCTTTTAGCGTGTTGATAAATTTCGCAAGCCTCAAATAGAAAGTTGCTGCTATAAGAGCACACTTCTGCCTCAAAGATTTTATTGAAAACGGTCGGTATCCACATAAGCTAAATAATGACTATTAGGCGTGATGGGCGTCAATGGTAAGAAACCGTTTCGCAATTTTCCATCCACTACCTCTAACGGGTTCTCTTTGGAATAGCGCTCTACCGCCTCCCGCAAGGCCTCGTTAGTAGGATAATATTCTACCGAAAAGGCTGCCCAGCGACCTGCTACCAAATAACGTTTGGAAAAGAGGTGAGAAACTACCCCCATATTCATGCGCAGATTCACCTCCACACAAGGATGCAACAAGTACTTACCTGAGGTGGCCTCACGACACACCATCATGTCTACCCCCAAATAACCGGTATAAGAATGGCCATAAGCAGCAGCCAGTTCCTTTGCCAGACGAGTGCGTACCTGAGGCAGGAATCCGCGGTGAAAGAAACGTTCAATGATTCTCCTGATTTCCGATGTAGGTGCCAGTGTGTTCCCCATATAAGCTCCTTTGCGAGATGTTTCAAACAGAGAATAGCCCACGAAGGTCACCTTACCCTTACCATCGGAACAAAACTCCATGGCAAAATCCTGACATACATCATAAATGGGCGATACCACCAACATACCCAACTCTTTCAGCACCTTTCTGCACCAGTTCTGTGCCGCTTCATCCAAACCGTTGTAACACCACCATAGTCCTTTTCCACTTCCTGACCAGGGAGATTTAAAGAGACAGCGCGGGTTTCTTGAAGCATATTCTCTGCACTCCTCCAGTGAAGTTACTTTGAAAGCCTCTCCACAACACCCCTCCATCTTTCCTAGTTTCTGAAGCAGACGGATGGAAGTATCTCTGCCAGCCAAGGTTCGGTAAGCATCAAGTGCCTCCGGTGAAGGAAGCTGGTTCTCGGGAAGACCGGTTTTCAACAATCTTCTTCGCAATGCAAGGTTCCATCCCCATGGCTGAAAAGAGTATGTAGCATCAGCCTCAGCCAGTTCCGGCTCAGTAAGCAAATCTACCTGCAACGGAAAGAGTTGTTTCATTTGTTGCAGGAAATCAGCATTATAAGCCGACGGTGCCAATACCTTTCCACCCGGTTTGGCATACCACATGGGTAGCATGGCCAAATCGGTAGCCATCTGTTTGGCGGCTACCGGCGGCATATAATTTTCTGTATTATTTGCCAGAGCCATATCGGCATCGGGATTAAATATATAAAGCTCCATTGCACACGTTTTTAAATTCTGTGCAAACATACAGAATATTTTGCAATCTCCACTTGGCAATTCTGTAAAAATGCAGTATCTTTGCCGCCTATTAACGAGTATTTACAGTATGGAAGCATTTTATCGCACACACGCATACCTTGTAGAGCATACGAATGCCCCTGTCCGTCGTGACCTTATGGACGAAATCGACTGGAACGACAGACTCATCGGCATCAAGGGGACACGCGGTGTCGGCAAAACCACATTCCTGCTTCAATACGCCAAGGAGAAGTTTGGTACCGACCGTTCCTGCCTCTTCATCAACATGAACAACTTCTACTTTTCCGGGCACACGATTGTTGACTTTGCCGACGAGTTTCAGCGCAGAGGCGGAAAAGTGCTGTTGATTGACCAGGTATTCAAGTATCCCAACTGGAGTCAGGAACTACGCATGTGTTACGACCGCTTCCCGAAACTAAAGATTGTCTTCACTGGCTCCTCGGTCATGCGTTTGAAAGAAGAAAACGTTGAGTTGCGCGACATAGTCAAAAGCTATAACCTGCGTGGTTTCTCTTTCCGCGAATTTCTGAATTTGCAGACCGGCATGAAATTCCGTGCCTACTCTTTGGAAGAGATTCTGCACAGCCATGAGCAGATAGCCAAAGGCATTCTTACCAAAGTCCGCCCGCTGGATTACTTCAAAGACTATCTGCACCATGGTTTCTATCCTTTCTTTCTGGAAAAGCGCAATTTTTCAGAGAATCTTCTTAAAACCATGAACATGATGGTAGAGGTAGACATTCTGTTAATTAAACAGATTGAATTAAAATATCTCTCGAAAATAAAGAAGTTACTTTACCTTTTGGCAGTGGATGGTCCCAAAGCACCCAACGTAAGCCAACTGGCAAAAGAGATTCAGACATCGCGTGCCACGGTGATGAACTACATTAAATATCTGGCAGATGCACGCCTCATTAACATGGTTTATCCGCAGGGAGAAGAGTTCCCCAAGAAACCGTCCAAGATAATGATGCACAACTCCAGCCTGATGTACTCCATCTATCCCGTCAAGGTAGAAATGCAAGATGTTTTGGAAACTTTCTTTGTGAACAGCATGTGGAAAGACCATAAGGTAAACAAGGGAGATAAGAACATTTCGTTCCTGGTGGACGATACGATGCCATTCAAGATCTGTCCGGAAGGAAGCAAATTCAAAAACAATCCGGAAATAATCTACGGCATGCACCAAGCTGAATTAGGTCGAGGGAATCAGATTCCTCTCTGGCTGTTCGGCTTTTTATATTAGTAAAATAGGTATAGTTTTGATAAGAGATTATTTATTTATAAAATCATTTAGTTATGGCTAAACAGAAAAAATTTATCACTTGTGATGGTAATCAGGCAGCTGCACATATCTCGTATATGTTCTCTGAAGTAGCAGCCATCTACCCCATCACCCCGTCATCTACTATGGCAGAATATGTAGACGAATGGGCAGCTCAGGGCCGCAAGAACATCTTCGGCGAAACAGTTTTGGTACAGGAAATGCAATCGGAAGGCGGTGCAGCAGGTGCTGTTCACGGCTCTTTGCAGGCTGGTGCCTTGACTTCTACTTACACAGCTTCTCAAGGGCTGTTGTTGATGATCCCTAATATGTACAAGATTGCAGGCGAATTCTTGCCTTGCGTATTCCACGTATCTGCTCGTACTTTGGCTTCTCACGCATTGTGTATCTTCGGCGACCATCAAGACGTTATGTCTTGCCGTCAGACAGGTTTCGCCATGTTGGCTGAAGGTTCTGTACAGGAAGTGATGGACTTGGCAGGTGTAGCTCACTTGTCTACTATCAAGGCTCGCGTTCCGTTCTTGAACTTCTTCGACGGTTTCCGTACTTCTCACGAAATCCAGAAGATTGAAATGTTGGAAAACGAAGACCTTGCTCCGCTGATCGACCAGGATGCTTTGGCAGCTTTCCGTAGCCGTGCCTTGACTCCTGAAAAGCCGGTGGCTCGTGGTATGGCTGAAAACCCGGATACATTCTTCGCACATCGTGAATCTTGCAATCCTTACTATGAAGCAGTTCCTGCCATCGTAGAAGAATACATGAACAAGATTTCTGAAATCACAGGTCGTAAGTATGGCTTGTTCGATTACTATGGTGCAGAAGATGCAGACCGCGTCATCATCGCTATGGGTTCTGTAACAGAAGCTATCCGTGAAGTAATCGACCACTTGACCGCTCAAGGCGAAAAGGTTGGTTTGGTGGCTGTTCACTTGTATCGTCCGTTCTCTGCTAAGCACTTCTTGGCAGCTGTTCCTAAGACTGCTAAGCGCATTGCTGTATTGGATAGAACTAAGGAACCGGGTGCTAACGGTGAACCTCTCTACCTCGATGTAAAGGAATGCTTCTACGGTGTAGAAAATGCTCCGGTTATCGTAGGCGGTCGCTATGGTTTGGGTTCTAACGATACTACTCCGGCTCAGATTTTGGCAGTATACGAAAACTTGGCTATGAATGAACCGAAGAACGGTTTCACTATCGGTATCGTAGATGATGTTACCTTCACTTCTCTCCCGAAGAAGGAAGAAATCGCTATGGGTGGCGAAGGCATGTTCCAGGCTAAGTTCTATGGTTTGGGTGCTGACGGTACAGTAGGTGCCAACAAGAACTCTGTAAAGATTATCGGTGACAACACCGACAAGCACTGCCAGGCTTACTTCTCATACGACTCTAAGAAGTCGGGTGGTTTCACTTGCTCTCACCTCCGTTTCGGTGATTCTGAAATCCGCTCTACTTACTTGGTAAACACTCCGAACTTCGTAGCTTGCCACGTTCAGGCTTACTTGAAGATGTACGACGTGACTCGCGGTTTGCAGAAGAACGGTACATTCTTGCTGAACACCATTTGGGAAGGCGAAGAATTGGCAGCCAACTTGCCGAACAATGTGAAGAAGTATTTCGCAGACAATAACATTACCGTATATTATATCAACGCAACCAAGATTGCACAGGAAATCGGTTTGGGCAACCGTACCAATACTATCCTCCAGAGTGCATTCTTCCGCATCACCGAAGTCATCCCTGTTGACTTAGCTATCGAACAGATGAAGAAGTTCATCGTGAAGTCATACGGCAAGAAGGGTGAAGACGTAGTGAACAAGAACTATGCTGCTGTTGACCGCGGTGGTGAATACAAGCAGTTGACAGTGGATGCCGCTTGGTCTAACCTCCCGGCTGATGAAAAGGCTGCCAACAACGATCCTGCATTCATTAACGAAGTGGTTCGTCCGATCAATGCTCAGAACGGTGACTTGCTCCCGGTATCTGCATTCAAGGGCATCGAAGACGGTACATGGCCTCAGGGTACTGCCGCTTACGAAAAGCGTGGTGTAGGTGCATTCGTTCCGACTTGGACTGCTGAAAACTGTATCCAGTGTAACAAGTGTGCATTCGTTTGTCCTCACGCTTGTATCCGTCCGTTTGTTCTCGAC
>JAGATY010000081.1 GCA_017621035.1 Bacteroides sp.
ATGGAATTCATTGACACTACGTTTAAGAAATATCGCAAGGCATTTAAACAAAGCAAAGAGGTAGATTTCCTACAACTCGCTGAGAATCTTTCTAAGCAAACAAAAAAAGAACATGTTGTTATCAAGGAAGATTGTGGTAGTTTCGATATTATGGAAACATCCGAAGCGGTACGATTGGGGAAGCCACAAATCCTTAATAGCAATATTGAAGCGTTTCTCGTCTCTTTTTCTGGAGGTAAAGATTCACAAGTCCTGCTTGACTTGGTTTGTCGCGTGGTACCAGCTACTGATTTTATAACTATATATTCTGATACCGGATATGAACTTCCTTCTTCAATAGAACTATATGAAGAAGTTCAGAGTTATTATAAATCAAAATATCCCGATATTAAGTTTGAATGGGCAAAGAACCATAAAGAAGTCCTACAATATTGGGATGAAATGGGCTCTCCAAGCAACATCCACCGTTGGTGCTGTGGCGTTATGAAAACAGCGCCATTATATCTCAAACTTAAAGAAATTGTCGGCAAAGGTATGCAGCCACACGTTCTGTCATTTATAGGAACTCGTGCGGATGAAAGCCTTCGTCGTTCAACATATTCCAAGATTGCTAAAGGGGCAGCGGCGTAATTCCGTGGCAGAGCTATCCGAAGATGATCGACAAACGGTACATGAAGAATGGCAGATCTGACACCCCATGTAGTTGAGAACGGAAGGCCTTGATTTTAGAGTTCAAAGATTCGGCGGCAGCGTTTGTCGATCGGCTTATGAAGTAGTTGAGCACCTCATCTTCCTTTTCTCTGATTGTGTCGCGGGCTGCTTTGACCTCACGCAGTGGGCAGTCGGCAACCTTTTGATACCATTGGTGTATTTTTTCTCTTGCCTGCTTCCGGTCAATGCCTTTGTTGCGGAAGATGGAGCGGAGGTTGTCGACAAGATTGTAAGCCTCCTTGATTTTCGGATACAGGTCGAAGAGTAATTTTGCGCGTTGTTTCTGTGCGTCAGACCATTTATCGCGGCTCTTGGACAGAAGTCCGCGGCTTCGCGTAAGCAGCTCGATCTTCGTATCTCCGTTGGAAAGTTCTTCCGGAACAAACTTCTTGCTGAGCCGGGAGGGTTTGCGACCACGTTTCTTCCCCTTATATGTTTTCGGATGCTTTTTACGATAGGCCTTACGGGCCTTGATCAGTTGCTCCAACTTCTTTTTGTGCTCGGCTTTTGCCTTGTTCTGTTCCTTTACGGCATTGCGCTTTTCCTTGAGGCGGATTTCCTCTACGGCCTCTCCACACCGTTTGATTATGTGGAAACAATCGATGATTATCATGGCGTTGGGGAAGACGGCGCGGACTATGCGCATCATTGAATCTGAAAAGTCCATCGTCACCTCCGTGACTGCAAGTCTTTGTTCCTGCGGCAGTTTCATCAACTGCGCAATCACGTCCGATGCTTTTGTGCCGCGAACCATGGCAACTATTGTGCCCGATTTGCCATGGCCGTCCTTGTTGGAGAGAATCGTGAACAGGTCATCGTGCAGCGAAGTCTCATCAATACTCAGTCGAGTCCCGCAGTTCTTGGGTAACAGAATCCAGTCGGAGGCGTGGTCTTTCTGTTCCCATTGGTTGAAGCCGCTCAGAACTTCCTTGTAATTGCGACGGAAGCTGCCTGCATCAACGGTCCAGCGGTGAGCTGCCGAGCAGCAGGTCACCGGAGAGGTTGCCATATACTCCTTTTAAAAAAACCGCGAACTCCTCAGAGTAGCGGGTACCTTCATACACAAGAGGATAGGGGTTGATGATTACGTTGTGCCCCTCCTTGTCAAGCCATCTGCGACGCCTGACATGAAGGACAACCTTACGGTTACGGATTGGGAAATCCTCGATTGTTGTCGGTTCGGTAAACCCATTGGGACGTAATCCATTGAACTCGTCTGTGCGGTTGTCTTTTTCATCAAGATAGATATGGACTATCTGTGTATAGTGGTCTCCGGGCTTGGGAGCAACGACTTCGACATCCATTCCGGTGATATCGAAGAAATCCATAATGGAGGGAGGCAGCACAAGGGAGGCCAGTTGCGAAAGTTGGGTAGTATCTGTCATGTTGCAAATTTAGCTAATCCGGATGAGAAATCCTACCGTTTGTCGGTCTATCTTCGATAGCCCTGCCACGGAATTACGCCGCTGCCCC
>JAGATY010000007.1 GCA_017621035.1 Bacteroides sp.
CAATCGTCACACACTACACTGGCAGCCGAATGTAGTCATAAGCCAAGACGGGAAAGCTGATTTTAACTTCTACACGGGAGATAAAACAGGTAACTATACGGTTGTTGTGCAAGGTGTAACAACCGATGGTGAAATTATCCACGCGAAGAAGCAGTTTAAGGTGGTGGAGAATGAGGAATAGCCCCCTCTAACTCTCCTCCGAAGGGGGAACTTAGGCATTGGTGGACTAGAAAGTTATTGTACTATTTACTTCTTGACGGTGACTGTGGCAGGAGAATGAATGGAGATTGAGAAGAGTCCTGAGCCTGAAAGAAAGAAAAAAGGCGTGTGTCAAAATCATCTTTGACACACGCCTTTAAAAATATAATAAGGATATTCGATTAAGCTTCTTCTGCAACTACTTCGAAAGGAATCTCTACAGAAACTTCCTTGTGCAGCTTAACAACAGCTTTGTATTGACCAACTTCTTTCACAGCATCTTTCACAACGATAATCTTGCGGTCGATTTCGTGACCCAACTTAGCCAACTCTTCTGCAATCTGAATATTGCCTACTGAACCGAAGATAGTACCTGTTGCGCTAACCTTAGTAGCGATAGTCAGAGATACACCTTCCAACTTAGCAGCCAATTCTTCTGCATCTTTCTTAATCTTTTCCAACTTGTGAGCGCGTTGCTTCAACTCTTCAGCCAACATTTTCTTAGCAGCCGGAGAAGCGATAACGGCCTTACCGGTAGGGATGAGGTAGTTACGACCATAACCAGACTTAACTGTTACGATGTCGTTCTTATAACCCAAGTTAATTACGTCTTCTTTCAAAATAATTTCCATACTATCTCCTCCTATTATTTCATCATGTCAGTTACATAAGGCAGCAATGCCAAGTGGCGTGCTCTCTTCACAGCTTGAGCTACACGACGCTGGAACTTCAGTGAAGTACCTGTGATGCGGCGGGGAAGAATCTTACCCTGCTCATTCAAGAATTTCTTCAAGAATTCGGGATCTTTGTAATCGATGTACTTAATACCACTCTTTTTGAAACGGCAGTATTTCTTCTTCTTAACGTCTACAGTGGGGGGAGTTAAGTATCTGATTTCTGATTGAACTTGTTGTGCCATGATTAGTCCTCCTTCTTAGTTGATTTAACACTTCTTCTCTTAGCAGCGTATTCAGCAGCATACTTGTCTTGTTTGAAAGTCAAGAAGCGGATAACACGCTCGTCACGACGATAGTTGATTTCCAACTTTTCAATTACAGTAGGTTCTGCATTGAACTCAATCAGCTGATAGAAACCGGTAGACTTCTTTTGGATGGGATAAGCCAACTTCTTCAGTCCCCAGTTTTCTTCATTCACAATCTCAGCACCTGCGTTAGTCAAGATGCCTTTGAATTTTTCTACCGCTTCCTTCATCTGAGCATCAGACAAAACGGGAGTCAAAATGAAAACGGTTTCGTATTGATTCATACTTGTTTAATTAGTTAAATAAATAATGCGTTTATTAAATGCGGGTGCAAAGGTAGGTATTTTATTTAGTTCCACAAATTATTCATCTTTTTTTGTGCTTCTACATGCCTATTCTTCAAGAAAGAAGCTATCTTTGCACGGTTGTTTAAGCAATCAATCACACATGGTAGAACAATTCAAATTTGACATAAGACTAATCTTCGCAATCTTAAACGGAAAGGTTTCGGCAGCTATCAACAGAAAGTTGTATCGCAACTTCCGCATGCACAACATTGAAATCACCCCGGAACAATGGACTGTACTAATTTTCCTCTGGAAGAAAGACGGGGTTACGCAACAAGAACTGTGCAATGCCACCTTTAAAGATAAACCCAGCATGACCCGCCTCATCAACAACATGGAACGTCAGCACCTGGTTGTACGCATCTCCGACAAGAAAGACCGCCGTACCAATCTTATCTATCTGACCAAAGATGGGAAGGAACTGGAGGAGAAGGCTTTCGTCATAGCCAACCAAACCCTGCAAGAGGGGTTGCAGGGCATCACACTGGAGGAGATAAAGATTGCTCAAGATGTGTTGCGGAAGATTTTCCAAAACACCAAAGATTAGCCTTGATTCCTACACCTGCAAAACAGAAAAGCCTCCTAAAAAGAATGCAAAACCAACTATTTACATCGAATAATAGTTTTTTTGCAAAAATAATTTCGCTCGTTAAAGAATTATGCTTTTCTTTGTGCAAGATTACGTGAAGAATATAATAACTATTAAAATACACACACATGAAAGGCTTATTGAAAAATCTGGGATTGATATTGGTCTTGGTTGGCGCTGTAATTCTGATTGCTTGCGCTTTCACCGGCAACGTAAACAACAACGGCATTTTGGGCACTGCCCTTGTATTGGTTGTTTTAGGTCTTATTACTTATATTGCTATCAATAAAAGAATAACCGACTAATATCAGTAGACAAAGACATAAGAAGGGCGGATGCTAGTAGCATCCGCCCTTCTTATGTATATATAGGTGCGAGATAGGATAGTCCATAAAAAAGCAGGAAGGGAACTATCTGTTCCTTTCCTGCTTAATGTTCATCTCATTCAAAAGAAGTATTTACCTGCTATCAATCCTGGTCGGGAGTAATCAGTTTATAACCCTTTCCGTGGATGTTGATAATTTCGATGGAGTCATCCTCTTTCAAATGTTTACGAAGCTTGGTGATATACACATCCATGCTGCGGGCATTGAAGTAGTTATCGTCAATCCAGATAGTCTTCAAAGCAAAGTCACGCTGCAGAATCTCGTTGGCATGAGCGCAAAGCAGGCCTAAGAGTTCAGACTCTTTGGTTGTCAGCTTTGTCTGCTTCTCATCGGTAGCCAGGATTTGCTTCTGGGTATCGAAAGTAAACTTACCGATTTTGTAGATGTTGCTTTCCTTGTTCTTCTTACCACGTACCCGACGCAGGATTGCTTCAATTCTGAATGTCAACTCTTCCATGCTGAAGGGTTTGGTAATATAGTCGTCTGCACCAATCTTAAAACCTTCTAAGATATCTTCCTTCAGAGTTTTTGCCGTCAAGAAGATAATGGGGATTTCAGAATTGGCAGCACGCACCTCTTGTGCCAATGTAAAGCCATCTTTCTTAGGCATCATCACATCGAACACACAGATGTCATACTTGTTTTTCAGGAAAGCCTTATAACCGGCTTCTCCATCAGGATACAACTCGGCAACATAACCTTTTGCCTGCAAGTATTCTCTTAAAAGCATGCCAAGATTCTCATCGTCTTCGCACAGTAAAATACGCAATTTTTCGTCCATATCTATCAATTTTTAAGTAAAGGTAATGCTATTATAAATTTAGTTCCTACGTTGGGTTCACTCTCTGCCCGAATGGTACCTTTGTGGTCTTGAATAATCTTTCTCACATAGGCCAATCCCAAGCCAAACCCTTTCACATCGTGCAGATTACCTGTATGCACGCGGTAGAACTTATCAAATATCTTCTTTAAATTCTCTTTCTTTATTCCGATTCCGTTGTCTTGCACGGAAATCATCAGTCTGCCCTGCTCGTTCCATGTCTTTACCAACAACTCCAGGTCAACATCCGGACGCTTATACTTCACGGCATTGTCCATCAAGTTGAAGATTACGTTGGTTATGTGCATCTCGTCGGCAGAGATAAACGGATTGGTTGCATCCAGTTCCGTATCAATCTTTCCGTTGTAGCGTTCCACTTTCAGAGCAAAGGTGTTAACCACTCCTTTTATCAGTTCATTGCAATCCAGTTCTTTCATCTTCAGTGTTGCCTTCTGACGGTCGAACATGGACATCTGCAGTACCTTCTCAACCTGGAAGCGCAAGCGTTTGGTCTCGTCGTTAATCACTCCCGATATGTGTTGGAACATAGTGGGCGACTTGCCAACCGCAGGGTCTTGCAACATCTGTGCTGCCAGCGAGATGGTAGATATCGGTGTCTTGAACTCGTGCGTCATGTTGTTGATAAAGTCATTCTTCATTTCTGTCAGCTTCTTTTGCCGGAAGATGATGTAGATGGTAAAGATAAACGTTATCAGCAACACAAAGGTGAAGATAACCGAAGGTATCATAAAGCTCACCGAGTCGGATATGTAATCCTTCTTTCCCGGGAAGTGCACCACCACTACACTCATTCTTGCCGGCGGGTCGTTCAAGAACAAGGGTTGTGAATAGGAGTTCTCACTTCCTTCATCCACATAATCCGAGCAACGGTAGGCCTCTTTGCCATCGCGGTCTATCACCCTGAAGTGATACTCCATGTCAATGCCATTGTCAATCAGGTTGGAGTTCAAGTACTGATCCAGATGCTTGAAGTTTACCCGTTTCTCAATAGGCAAGTCCTTGGCTCGATAGATCATCTGCCACACCACCTCATCCACCAATGCCCGCTGATAGATATAACGATTTTTAATCAATTCTGTTTGCGAGCGCGAAGTTTGAGGTATTGTTTTCTCTCCGTGCTTACGCGAGATGGCAGCCTTTGGCAACTCTTGCGGTTGAGTGCTGAAGACCTGAAATTCCATAGAACTATGCGGCAAAGTCATCCTAAAGTGCCTTGTTCGCACCACTCCGCCTTGCGACTGTTCATAAGCAATCTTTTCTGCCTCTGACATGTCTTCCTGAAGCCAACGTGTCACCTCAGCGGTCTCAACATTCTTCGATACCGCCAACAGCGCGCGTTTCACGGCCTCATCAAACTGTTCGTTACGCATCTTCACCATCTCCTCAATGTAGCTTATCTGCAGATAGAGCAGACTGAGGAAGGAGAGCCCCATAACGACACCTAATAACCATATTGTTGACTTTTTCATGTCACAAAATTAACACTCCCTAATTAACAGTCCTAGCGCATTAACCTGATTTAACCGCCCATTCTCGTAAATTAACCGTAGCATGTAAATTAAGTTGCGTTACGGACATTATAACAAAACGGAGCACCTTTGGTTTGCAAATTTAATAAAAAATTAAATCTTCACCTCCTTTTCCCGCTTATTTCCTAAGCAGTGTTAATAAAAAAATCCGCCACTCCCCTCTTGCGGAGAGGTCGTGGCGGACTCACAGATATCACGATAAAGACGAATGAATGTTTACTCTTCTGTTTGTTTTGCTTCAAACTCCTTAATCAACTTATCCTGTACATCACCCGGAACAAGTTCATAGCTGGCAAACTTCATGATGAATGAAGCACGACCACCGGTCAGTGAACTCAAGGCGGTTGAGTAAGAGGACATCTCTTTCAGAGGAACTTTAGCAACCAGCTTTTCATAGCCGGCCTCACTGCTCATACCCATAATCATGGCACGGCGTCCCTGCAAGTCACTCATCACGTCACCCATCTTATCCGACGGAACAAATACTTCCACGTCATAAATCGGTTCCAGAATCTTCGGGCCGGCATTCTTGAAGGCTTCGCTAAAGGCGTTACGTCCTGCCAACATGAAGGAGATTTCGTTAGAGTCAACCGGGTGCATCTTGCCATCATAAACAATGACACGTACATCGCGGGCATAAGAGCCTGTCAGCGGGCCTTGTTCCATGCGTGACATTACGCCCTTCAGAATGGCGGGCATAAAGCGAGCATCAATAGCACCACCTACCACACAGTTTACAAATACCAGTTTACCGCCCCATTCCAGAGGAATCTCTTCTGTGCCTTTCACGTTCATCTTGAACTCTTGGCCATTGAAGCGATAAGTATCGGGAGCAGGCATACCTTCGTAGTAAGGTTCTACAATCAGGTGAACTTCACCAAACTGACCGGCACCACCGGATTGTTTCTTATGACGATAGTCTGCACGGGCAGCCTTTGTAATGGTTTCACGATAGGGGATGCGCGGTTCTTCAAACTTAATCTGCATCTTTTCGTTGTTTTCAAAGCGCCACTTCAAAGTACGCAAGTGGAATTCTCCCTGACCGTGAACAATGGTCTGGCGAAGTTCCTTAGATTGGTCAACTACCCAAGTGGGGTCTTCTTCGCGCATACGGTTCAAAATAGACATCATCTTTTCAGTGTCTGCCTCATTTACCGGTTTGATGGCGCGTGAGTACTTGGAGTTAGGATACTTGATGAAGTTGAAACGGTTTTCAGAACCCTTACCGTTCAGCGTATTGCCTGTATGAACATCTTTCAACTTAACGGTACAGCCGATATCACCGGCAACCATCTCTTCCACCTTGATACGGTTGGCACCTGCGCAAGCATAGATTTGCGCGATGCGTTCCTTGGAACCACGGTCGGCATTAGAGAAATCATCACCTTCGTGAACCTTACCGCTCATCACCTTGAAGTATTGCACGTCACCGATGTGAGGCTCAACAGCAGTCTTGAAGAAGTAGAGTGAAGTCGGACCGTTAGAATCGGGTTTCACTACTTCGCCACGTGTATTGTGTACATTCGGCATTTCGTCAACAAACGGAACAACGTTGCCCAAGAATTCCATCAAGCGGCGAACGCCCATATCCTTACCTGCACAAACACAGAACACCGGGAACATGCCACGGCATGCCAAGCCCTTGCGGATACCTTCGCGCATTTCGTCTTCGGTAAGCGACTCTTGCTCAAAGAATTTCTCCATCAGTGTTTCGTCGTTTTCGGCAGCAGCTTCCACCAATGCCTTGTGCCACTCGGTAGCTTTCTCCATCTCTTCTGCCGGAATCTCTTCAATGGTAGGAGCACCACCTTCAGGACCCCATGAGTATTTCTTCATCAGCAATACGTCAATCAGCGAGTTGAAGTTCGGGCCGGTTGCCAACGGGTACTGTACGGGAACCACCTTAGAACCATAGTTGCTCTTCAGTTGCTCCAGCACCATGTCATAGTCACACTTCTCACTATCCAGCTGGTTAACCAGGAAGATGACGGGCTTGCCCAACTTCTCTGTATAACGGAAGTGGTTCTGAGTTCCCACTTCGGGACCATACTGACCATTCAGAAGGAGGATAGCTGTGTCGGTAACGTTCAGCGCTGTCATGGCTGCACCAACAAAGTCGTCACTACCCGGGCAGTCGATAATGTTCAACTTCTTGCCGTTCCACTCTACATGGAATACGGTGGAGAATACAGAATATCCGTACTCTTGTTCTACCGGGAAGTAGTCGCTGACGGTATTCTTTGCAGTAATTCTACCGCGACGTTTTATGATACCACTCTCATAGAGCAACGCTTCAGTGAGAGTGGTTTTACCTGAGCCATCGTTACCAAGAAGTGCAATGTTCTTAATTTCATTCGTCTGATATACTTTCATGATTTACAAAGATTTAAAGTGAATAATTCAGGTTCCGAAGAACCCCTTTAACTTTAACGAGGCGCAAATTAGGAATTTATCGGGGAACAGCCAACAAAAAACATGATGTTACTAAACTGTGTTTTAAAACATATTATCTTCTCAAGCTGAAATCAGCCGGACAGATGCTTGATGCGCGTTTGTTCCACACTTGTGTCGAGTTTACTCCACACAAGTGTGGAGCGTGCTCCGCACTTGTGTCCAGCATGCTCCACACTTGTGCGGAGCATGCCCTCATTATCAACGAGTTACAAAGGCGTTTTTAAGTCTCCTCTGTCCACCCCTGCATCAATCCTTTTCCCCGCCCGTTTACAGTTCCGGAGGAGTCTTTCATGCTATCTTCTCCCCTATATAATATATATAAGGTGTAGGTAGTACCGTTTTTCCCCTCACTTCATTAGGGGCTTCCAAAAGAAATTCTTACTTTTGCGCCATAAATAACAAAAATTCCAACACCATGATTAAACTTTTATTAGCTGCCTTGCTGGCAGTAAGCCCTTGCTTCGTGTTTGGTCAGACCGCACAAAAGAAAGCAAGCGAAAAGCCCCTGATTGGTATCTCGTGCCAACGCCCGGGCAACAATTCACAAAGTAGACTGACTTATACTCAGTCTGTCATCAAAGCCGGAGGCGTTCCCGTACTTATACCGATTACCGAAGACAGCCTAGTCTTGCGTAACATCATTCAACGTTTGGACGGTATTGTAATGATTGGCGGCGAGGACATTCACCCCTCTTACTATGGCGAAGAGCCTATCCCGGAGATGGGAAGTGTTGACCCCGTGCGCGACGTGTATGACATTGCCCTCATCAAAATGGCTCACGACCATAACATCCCCATGCTGGGAATCTGCCGTGGCGAGCAACTCATCAACGTGGCTTTTGGCGGTACGCTCTATCAAGACATACCGGCTCAGCATCCGGACACTACGGTAAACCACAGCCAATCTGAGCCGAGCAGCACCCCCACCCACTTGGTGAACATTGTTCCCGGTTCGCAAATTGCCAACATCTTCGGTGAGACACAGATGATGACAAACACTCATCACCACCAAGCTGTTAAGAAAGTGGCTCCGGGCTTCAAGATTACCGCCTGGGCAACCGACAGCATCCCCGAAGCTATTGAAAACGTAGAGGGCTATCCCATCTGGGCTACTCAGTTCCATCCCGAAACCCGCACCGTGGCAGGCGATGACACCTCTTTGCGCATCTTCCAATTCTTGGTAGGCAAGGCAGACACCTTCCGCCGTGCCAAAGAGATTCATAAGAAGTACCTGACCGTAGATACTCACACCGACACTCCGCTCGACTTCCACGGCGACTATAACGTTGGCCGACGCGAGTGGACACAGGTTTGCATCCCCAAGATGGAAGAGGGTTACCTAGACGGACAGTATCTGGCTTGCTGGATTGCCCAAGGTCCGCGCGACGAGAAACACAGTGCTGAGGCAGTTCAACTCATCGACTCACTCATCGACTGCATCTACAAGCAGGTTGAAATGAATCAAGACGTTTGTGCCATTGCACGCACGGCTGACGATTTGGCTCGCATCAAGGCAGAAGGTAAGAAGGCTTTCTACATCGGCATCGAGAACGGTTACGGTTTGGGTAAGGACTTGAACAACATCAAACGCTTCCAAGAACGTGGCGTGAGCTACATCACCCTGTGTCACACCAAGCACAACGACCTCTGTGATAGCTCTTCAGACTTCACCCCGGGTGCAGGCGGTCTGACACCGATGGGTAAGAAGGCGGTTAAGATGATGGATAAACTGGGCATCTTGATTGACCTCTCTCACGCACACGAAGACACCTTCTGGGACGTAGCCAAGGTTTCCAAGCACCCGCTCTTTGCATCACACTCTTCAGCAAGAGCCTTGCTCGACCACGACCGTAACCTTACCGACGAGCAGTTGCGTGCCATTGCCAAGAGTAATGGTGTAGCCCAGGCTTGTTTCGTTGACCTCTTCATCAACAAGAATCCTAAGGAAGCAACCCTGGAAGACTTCATGAATCACCTCGACCATATGATTAAAGTGGCAGGCATCGACCACGTGGGAATCGGTTCCGATAGCGATGGTGGCGCAGGCGTGAAAGGTTGCCAAGGCGACAATGACCTTATCAACATCACCGTCCGACTGCTGGAAAGAGGTTACTCGGAAGAGGACATTGCCAAGATTTGGGGTGGCAACTTCCTCCGCGTAATGAGAGAAGTGCAAGGTAAATAAGAGATACACCTTATTTATATATATAATAGCATCTGCATCCGACAGAAGGATGTAGATGCTTTTTTGTTTTCAACCGACAAAAAAATTTTGTTCCTTTGCAACTTTACATAGTAAGCTTTACGTCTAATAAACAAAACAAGAAGATAAAACAAAAAACATATACGCTTATGAAAAGACTGACTTATGTACTTTTAGCCGCTTTGATGCTCTGCACCGGTTACGCAGAAGCCAAAGTTAGAACCATTGTTGAACGCGATGCACAAGGTAACAAGAAACGGGTGATTGAAGTAGTGGACACCATGCTCAATGGGAAAGCCTGCACCGATACCCTCTCCATCATGACCTATGAGAAGAGTGTGCCCGACAGTGAGACGACCGATAGTGAGGAGCTTGAGGGCAAGAGTAGTGAGGAAAGTAACGCTTTCCAGCTTGACTTCGACATTTCAGACAAGAACACGGCCGCCGTCATCATCAGCGTCACGGCTATTGTTTTCGTCTTCGGCTTGCCGGCTTTGCTGCTCTTCATCATCTTCTACTTCCGTCACAAGAGCCGTAAAGCCAAGTATCGCTTAGCCGAACAAGCCATAGCAGCCGGTCAGCCGTTGCCTGCAGAGTTCTTCAAAGGGCAGGGCATGGAGGAGAAAAGTACCCTCAACAAAGGCATCAGCAACATCTGCCTAGGCATCGGACTCTTCATCTTTCTGTGGGCCATCACCGAGGAGTTTGGACTGGGTTGCATCGGTCTCTTAATCATGTTCACCGGATTTGGGCAGGTTATTATTCACTACGTCAACCAACCACACAAGAAGCAAGCTGAGATGAACAGTGAAGATAACGATGAAATTGTTCGCAACTCCAACCTCTAACTGCATAACTCTACAGGGAAACAACGCAAAGGTATGAGTCAACTCAACGACATAACACTGGTTGCGCAGGTCGTGGTGTTACACAACACCAGGGCCTTCGACCAGTTGGTCAAGAAATATCAGTCGCCCGTCAGACGTTTCTTCCTGAACCTGACCTGTGGCGACAGTGAGTTGAGCGACGACTTGGCGCAAGAGACCTTCATCAAAGCCTACACCCACATTGCCTCCTTCCGAAACCTCTCCAGCTTCTCAACCTGGCTGTTTCGTATTGCGTACAACATATTTTATGACTATCTTCGCAGCCGTAAGGAGACCAGTGAGCTAGATACACGCAGTGTGGATGCCCAATGCAGCACACAACAAACCGACATCGGGCAGCAGATGGACGTATATCGCGCCCTCGCCCAACTGAAAGAGACGGAACGAACCTGCATCACCCTCTTCTTCATGGAAGACCTCAGCATAGAAAAGATTGCAGGCATCACCGGACTTCCCGCAAACACGGTCAAGAGCCATCTTGCGCGGGGCAAACAGAAAATGGCTACTTACTTAAAAGAAAATGGTTATGATGGTAAACGATGACGATAAACTACTGAAGCAATTCTTCACTGAAAACAAGCAAGAGATTGCCGATGACGGATTCAGCCGCCGCGTGATGCGACATCTCCCCGGGCGAGCAAACCGTCTGGCCAAGCTGTGGACGCTCTGCACTTTTGCACTGGCAGCCCTGCTCTTTGTGCTGCTGGATGGCGTTGAGTTGCTGTGGAACTTCTTACGAGAGACCTTCATCGGCATGCTGGAAAGTGGAGCTTCGGCACAAGTGGAGCCAAGTTCGCTGCTGATTGCCGCACTCGTCCTCCTCTTCCTGGGCTATCGGAAGATTGCCTCCATGGCATAAAAGGTTGTTTCGATTTTATTTCCTATAAACACAGAGACACAAAGATGCAGAGTTATTGAGTTAAAGATTAAATTATCCTCTGTGCCTTTGTGTCTCTGTGTTTATAAAAATAGAACCAAACGACTTCTAAAACAAGATTGTTCTTCAAGTCCGCAATTCTATCCCACAAGGAGCTATATCGGCTCACTTCTAGTGAGTTAATCTGGATTTATTTGCTTTTGCACAGCCTTTATGCTACCTTTGCACCCTCATCTAGCACAACTAACGTAACTTATAAAAGCAAATAAATCTTGAAAAAGCACTTACTTCTTACACTATTCATATTCTGTTCCGGCTGCTTACAGGCACAAACCATCAGCAGCTCACTCATGGAGGCTTACCTGCGAGCAAAGGAGATTCCCATTACAAAGAATAATAAGGTGGATTTGTTGCTTTCCGGCGAAGAGAAGTTTGAAGACCTCTTCAGCCTCATCCGCAATGCCCGCCACCATATCCACCTGGAATACTTCAACTTCCGCAACGACTCCATTGCCAACGCACTGTTTGACCTGCTGGCCGTAAAAGCCGCCGAGGGCGTGGAAGTACGTGCCATGTTCGACGCCTTTGGCAACAGTTCCAACAACCAGCCACTGAAAAAGCATCACCTGGAACGCATCCGAAAGCAAGGCATTGAGATAGTGAAGTTCGACCCCGTTACTTTTCCCTGGATCAATCACGTATTCTCGCGCGACCACCGAAAGATTGTGATCATCGACGGCAAATGGGGATACACGGGCGGAATGAATATCGCAGACTACTACATACACGGACTTCCCGAGCTGGGCGATTGGAGAGACATCCACATGCGTCTGGAGGGAGATGCCGTCCGTTACCTGCAAGGCATCTTCCTGGATATGTGGAACAAGGAGACCGGTCAACACATCGGCGGGCCTGCATACTTTCCCGAACCGGCCGTCATACCCGACACGCTGCAACAACCCATAGGCATTGTGGATCGCGTACCGCGTGAAACACCCCGTTCCATCAACCGTGCCTACGTGGCAGCCATCGACGCAGCCGAGGAAAATATTCAAATCATCAACCCCTACTTTGCACCCACCAAGTCCATCCGTAAGGCCATCAAGCGGGCTTTAAAGCGTGGCGTGGAGGTGGAGATTATGATTCCCGCCAAGTCCGACATCCCCTTTACGCCGGAAGCATCCTATTACATCGGCAACCGCCTGCGGAAAAAAGGTGCCAAAGTCTATCTCTTCAACGGAGGTTTCCACCATTCTAAAATCATGATGGTAGACAGTTGTTTCTGCACCGTTGGTACGGCCAACCTCAACAGTCGTAGTCTTCGGTACGATTACGAAACCAACGCCTTCATCATCTCTCCTCTCGCAACCCGCGAACTTAACGCTCTTTTTGCCCGCGACAAGCAGGACAGCACCCCGCTCACCCAAGAGTTCTGGCGAAAACGTTCCGGCTGGAAAAAGTTTGTCGGCTGGTTCGGCAACCTGCTCACACCGTTCATCTGATTCTATCAAAGTGTCAGCAGCTGACATTTTGTATTTCAAACCGCCTGAGAATCGCTTATTTCGGGGCGAGGGAGGAGTGAGTGGAGAATTTTAAAGTAAAAAGGGCTTATTTCGCTGACTGATAGATACATCGCGAAATGTTTACAGAAATTCTAGCGAAGAATAAGGGAGGGAAAGGGGAAGATTCAGACCTTTTTCCCGCCCCAATAAGACTTCCGAGGCGGAAGATTTAAACCTTTGGGTCGAAAGTCTTAGACTTTTGGGGCAAAACTCTTATTCTTTTCGGTCAAAAGAAGGAGAGTTTTGGTCGAAAGAGTGAGTGTTACTTCTCGGAAGTCAGTAAGGCACCCCCTCCAGAATACCTTCTCGCGGGGGTGGTCACATAGACCTTCAACGGACAAGGCTTAGTTCTCTCGCTAGAATGTCGGTTTTGAATTTGGTACGAGTTAGCAAAATTAGTGTTTTCCTACCGTTTTTCTTCCCAAACGAGTTTATTGCTTACACTTCGCCTCACAGCGTTTTCTTCAGGCATTCCCTATTCCCTCTCCCACTCTTCCCGCCGACAGCAAAACATTTGCATTCAGTGGGAAAGCTCGTTTTTTTGCACTACCTTTGCCCCCTCAAAAGAGAAAACAATAACAGATATTAAAGGAAAAAGCATGGAAAATAAGTACATCACCGTGGCCTATAAGCTTTACACCGTGGAGAACGGCGAGAAAGACTTTACCGAAGAGGCTACCAAAGAGCATCCCTTTCAGTTTATTTCAGGCCTGGGCTTGACACTTGATGCGTTTGAAGAACAAGTGAAGAACCTGCAAAAGGGCGATAAGTTTGATTTCATCATCAAGGCAGAGGATGCCTACGGCGAATACGACGACGAGCACGTACTTGACCTGCCGAAGCACATCTTTGAAGTGGAAGGCAAGTTCGACAGCGAGCGCATTGTGGCAGGTGCCATTGTTCCGCTGATGACGGCCGAGGGACAACGCATCAATGGTAGTGTGGTTGAGGTGAAAAGTGACGTAGTGGTAATGGATATGAATCACCCCTTGGCAGGTTGCGACCTGAACTTTGTGGGCGAAGTAACCGAAAGTCGTCCGGCTACCAGCGAGGAATTGGCAGAAGTGGCTCGTATGATGAGCGGCGGATGTGGCTGTGGTTGCGACAGTTGCGGAGGTGGTTGTGGTGACCACGATTGCAACGACGACTGCGGTTGCGGGCATTGCCACTAAGCAAGGTAACAGTGCAGGCAGGCATGGCTATCATGTTTTAGGCACGGATTACACGGAATAACACTGATAGGCTTAGAATCTGCTTGGATTTTATTTCTATAAACACAGAGACACAAAGGCACAGAGGATATTTAATCTTTAATTCAATAACTCTGTATCTCTGTGTCTCTGTGTTTTAATCATTTGCTCGTCATGATGTCCAGCACCAGTCGGTCGGTCTCGTTCATACCGGAAGCGCCGATGCGGGTAAGGTTGCGGATGGAGCAATCAACGTCTTCGTCGATGATTCCCTCAACGGCAGTAACGCATCTGTGTTCCATGGCCATGATGGCAGAGAGCAGTGCGGTGGAGACTCCGGTAGTTACCTTCAGTGCGCAAGAGGGTTTGGCACCGTCGCAAATCATACCGGTAAGGTTGGCAATCATATTCTTCACAGCATAGGTTACTTGCTCATATCCGCCTCCCATCAACCAGGTAATGCCGCACGAAGAACCGGTGGCAGCAACCACACATCCGCATAAGGCGGAGAGTTTGCCCAGGCTTTGTTTGATGTAGATAACGGTGAGGTGGCTGAGCATAAGAGCACGAGTGAGCTGTTCGTCGGTACAACCGTTCTCTTCGGCAAAGATGGTGACGGGCAAAGTAGCAGAGATGCCTTGGTTGCCACTGCCTGAATTGCTCATGACGGGTATCATCGCACCGGCCATACGTGCATCGCAAGCACCGGAAGTATAGGCAAGCATATGGGCAAAGGTACCGTCGCCCAGCAGTTTCTTCTCATAGTTTCCACGCATCATTCTGCCCAACCCGTGTCCGTAGTCACCTTTGAAGGAGGCTTCGGCAGCAGCTTTGTTGAGGCGTGCTGTCTCCCGAATGAACTCAATCTCAGCAAGGGGAGCGGTGGTGGCAAAGTCGAAGACACGGCGAAGTGTCAGTTCCACCTCTTCTTCCTCCGCAGAGAGTTCTCCGCCGGTCTGATTGTCAAGCAAGACTTCTTCGTTTCTCTTTATAAATACAAAGGAGGTGTGTCCGCCGGCAATAACTGCGGTTGCAGCATCGGTACCGGTTTCTGCCACCACTTCGATATAGAGTTTCTCTGTGATTCCCTCTTTCAGCGCAATGCTGATACGCTTTTCGTCGATGTACTGCTTACCTTGCTCCACGGCTTGGGGAGTACAGTCGCGCAACACTTCAAGCAGGTATTCCGACTTTCCGATTAAAGCACCTAGGGCAATGGCAATAGGCAGACCTATCATTCCTGTGCCGGGAATACCCACGCCCATGGCATTTTTCAGCACGTTGGCGGAAAGGAGTACGGTGATATGTTCAGGTCGGCAACCAAGTACCTCGGTAGCTTTGGCCACACAGAGTGCCACGGCAATGGGTTCGGTACACCCGATGGCGGGCAGAACCTCACGCTTCACCAGGGAAATTATCTGTTCTCTTTCTGTCTGAGTAATCATATAATGTCACATTTTGTCACAAAAGTAGGCATTGTTTTTTAAAAACGTGGCACATGGCTGACTATTTCTTCCCTAACGGTTAACTTTTTCCCACAATGTTTGTTTCCTAAACGGAAATGCGCTACTTTAGCCATCCAAAAGCGGTGCCACCGCACCCTTTCATACTGTAATCAGTTAAAGATTAAGGACTATGTTCAATACATTCGGTAACATTGTACGCCTGACCTCCTTCGGCGAGAGTCACGGCAAAGGCATCGGGGGCGTAGTAGACGGATTTCCCGCAGGTATCAAGATAGATATGAACTTCATCCAGGCAGAGCTGGATAGGCGTAAGCCCGGCCAGAGCCATATCACCACCGACCGCAAAGAGGGTGACAAGGTGGAGTTTCTCTCCGGTATCTTTGAAGGCAAATCGACAGGCTGCCCCATCGCTTTCATTGTATGGAACGAGAACCAGCACTCATCCGACTACGACAATCTGCGTGAGGTCTATCGTCCCTCACACGCCGATTTCACCTATCTTACTAAGTACGGCATCCGTGACCACCGTGGTGGCGGACGTTCATCGGCTCGCGAAACCATCTCCCGTGTGGTAGCCGGAGCCTTGGCCAAACTGGCTCTGCGCCAACTGGGCATACGCATCACGGCTTACACATCGCAAGTGGGCCCCATCCGGTTAGAGGAAGACTACTCGAAGTACGACCTCGACCAGGTGGAAAGTAACATTGTACGCTGCCCCGACTCGGAGAAAGCCAAGGAGATGGAGAAGCTCATCGCCGAGGTAAAAGCAGAAGGCGACACCATCGGTGGCGTAATTACCTGCGTCATCAAGGGGTGCCCCATCGGATTGGGTGAACCGGTCTTCGGCAAACTACACGCTGCTCTGGGCAATGCCATGCTTAGCATCAATGCCGCCAAAGCTTTTGAGTATGGCGACGGTTTTAAAGGATTGAAGCAGAAAGGCTCGGAACAGAACGACGTATTCTATAACAACCACGGCCACATCGAGACACGCACCAACCACTCGGGAGGCATCCAGGGAGGCATCAGTAACGGTCAGGACATCTATTTCCGTGTAGCCTTCAAGCCGGTAGCCACTCTGCTGATGGAGCAACATACGGTAAACATCGATGGCGTGGATACGACCCTCAAGGCTCGCGGCCGCCACGACCCCTGTGTACTTCCCCGTGCCGTGCCCATCGTGGAGGCTATGGCCGCCCTCACCATCTTAGACTATTACCTCATAGATAGAACTACTCAACTGTAGTTAACAAGGGACAAGTTGACAAGTTAACAAGGAACTTACTCCTCGTCAACTTGTCAACCCGTCAACTCGTCAACTAATAACCAATAAATCATAAATCATAAATCATAATTCATAAATCCCTAAGTCTCTCCCCATGGAAATCAAGAACTACATTCAAGCAAACGAGTCACGGATGCTCGACGAACTATTCTCCCTCATCCGTATACCCAGCATCAGTGCCAAACCCGAGCATAAGGACGATATGACGGCCTGTGCGCAACGTTGGGTGCAACTACTGCTGGCAGCCGGTGCCGACGAGGCTCACGTGATGCCGTCGAAAGGCAACCCCATCGTCTTTGCACAGAAGACGGTCAACCCCGAGGCTAAGACGGTACTGGTCTATGCCCACTACGACGTGATGCCTGCCGAGCCACTGGAGCTGTGGAAGAGTCAACCCTTTGAACCGGAAGTACGCGACGGACGCATCTGGGCACGCGGTGCCGACGATGACAAAGGACAGTCGTTTATCCAGGTCAAGGCATTCGAGTACCTCGTGAAGAACAATCTGCTGACCTCTAACGTCAAGTTCATCTTCGAGGGCGAGGAAGAGATTGGTTCCCCCAGTCTTGAAGCGTTCTGCGAGGAGCACAAAGAGATGCTGAAGGCCGACGTTATCTTGGTAAGTGATACCAGTATGCTGGGTGCTGACCTGCCGTCACTTACCACCGGTCTGCGCGGATTGGCCTACTGGGAGGTAGAAGTAACAGGTCCTAACCGCGACCTACACTCGGGACACTTCGGTGGAGCGGTAGCCAACCCCATCAATACCCTTTGCAAGATGTTGGCGCAAGTGGTGGATGAGAAGGGACGCATCACCATTCCCCACTTCTACGACGATGTGGAAGAGGTTCCGCAAGCCGAGCGGGAGATGATTGCCAGCATTCCGTTCGACGAAGAGAAGTACAAGGCAGCCATCGGCGTAAAGGAGCTGTTCGGCGAGCAGGGATACAGCACCCTGGAACGCAACAGTTGCCGACCCTCATTTGACATCTGCGGTATCTGGGGCGGTTACACGGGCGAAGGTTCTAAGACTGTACTCCCGTCTAAAGCATACGCCAAGGTATCGTGCCGACTGGTGGCACATCAGGATCACCATAAGATATCGCAACTCTTCGCAGACTACATCCAAAGCATTGCACCGCAGACTGTACAGGTAAAGGTGACACCGATGCACGGTGGGCAAGGTTACGTCTGCCCCATCAGCATGCCCGCCTATCAGGCAGCAGAGAAGGGATTCGAAAAAGCGTTTGGCAAGAAGCCTTTGGCCGTACGTCGCGGAGGCAGCATCCCCATCATCTCCACCTTCGAGCAGGTACTAGGCATCAAGACAGTACTGATGGGCTTCGGCCTGGAAAGTAACGCCATCCACTCGCCCAACGAGAACATTCCGCTCGACATTATCCGGAAAGGCATTGAAGCCGTGGTAGAGTTCTACCGCAACTTCCAATAAGTAAAAAGAAAGCCGCCACAGATTATCTGCGACGGCTTTCTTTTATTCCTTTAAAGGTCAGCAAGCCACTTCTTGCCGGGCTTGGTAAACGTCCAAAGATAGATACCTCCCACTATCAGGGTACCCAATGTAAATACTAAAGCCAATCCATCCATACTATTTCAATATTTTATTTGCCAGCAACGCTGACAATGTTGTTAACACTACACCTATAACAACAGCATACCAATTATTCTCATCACTTGCATCTGAGAAGATGGGTAGTACCACACCAATAACAAGACCCGCAAAAGATAGTTTGGACAGGTCGAAAAAATAGCTAGCAAGCTTCTCTTTCCTAACTTTATCGCGTTCTTTAATCTCTTTCCGCGCCTCTTGTTGTTTCTCCCAATTACCCATGATAACAGATACATTGCAATTAGATGCTGCAAACATAGCAGTTTTTTCCCGGTAACGCAAGCAACGGAGGTATTTTTTATTCCCTACAAACCGTAGGTTGTGCGGGTTACGCGGAACTCTGTGCGGCGGTTCAGACGATTGCACACCTCTTGCTGTTCCTTCGGGAGATTGCGGATGAACTCCTCGGTCAGCACATCGCCCTCGCGCAGGAAGGGAGCCTGCTGCAAGGCATACTTGTCCACCACCTTGGGCGACTGCTTACCGTAACCCTTGGCCGTCAGACGGTCGGGTGCGATACCTTTCTTCACCAGATAGCTTACCACACTCTCGGCACGACGTTGGGAGAGTTCCTGATTGTAGGCATCCGAACCTTTATAGTCGCAATGGGCCGCCAGCTCGATAGCCACGGTAGGATTGTCATTCAGCATCTGCACCAGTTCATCCAGAGCGGTGGCAGAGGCCGAAGTAAGCTCGGCACGGGCAAAACGGTAGAAGATGTTCTCTATCAGCACCGGACGGGTGATGGAGGCCAAAGCAAACTCCACCTCATACGTCCGGTTCGCCTCCACCGCCTCGGTTGCCTGCTCCTGCCGGCCATTCAGATAGCCACGACACGAAGCCAGCAGTGCATAGCGCACCCCCGGGGAGAGTTCTTGCGCGAAGGTGCCGTCCCGACGGGTATTCACCTTCAGATAGGTACCGTCGTCACCTGCCACCGTCACCCATGCACCAGAGAGAGGGAAGCCCTGTGCATCGGTCACCACCCCCTTTAAGATATGATGCACATCGGGCAGTTCAAAGCTATAGATGTGGTCGTAGCCCCGCGCATCGCCTCGGTTGCTGGCAAAGAAGCCTCTGTGAGGTGCGCCAGGCTCAAACGTCATGCCGAAGTCGTCGGCCTGCGAGTTGACGGGAGAGCGCAGGTTCTCCACCTGCCACCTGCCACTCATGCTGTCCAGTCGGGCAGAGAAGATGTCCAACCCGCCCATGCCCAAGTGGCCGGTGCTGGAGAAGTAGAGGGTGCCATCGGGGGCAAAGGTGGGAAACATCTCATCGCCCGGAGTGTTGATGGGCGGCCCCGGATTGTCCACATAGCCAAAACCGGAGGCCGTAAAGTTGATGCGCCAGATGTCCAGACCACCCTCTCCACCGGGCATGTCGGACACAAAGTAGAGATAATCGCCTGCGGGCGACACTGCCGGATGGGCCACCGAGGAGAGCGTATCGTTCACAATGAGACACTTCTGCGGAGCACTCCAGGTTGCCCCACTGCGTTGCGAAGTGTAGATTTCGGCATAGACCGGAGCCTCAGACGAGGTGCGGCAGCGGGTGAAGTACATCGTCTTCCCATCCGCCGTGAAGGCACAGGCACCCTCCTCAAAGTCACTGTTCACCTCACCGGCCAGCGGCTCCGGCTTTTGCCACTGTCCGCGGGCACTGCGCTTGGAGAGAAAGAGGTCGGCACTCTTCATACCCGTGATGGCATTATCGTCCTCCCCCTTAGCCTCCTTGCGGGTAGAGGTAAAGTAGAGCTGGTCGGCATCCGTGCCGGCAAACATGGGGGCATACTCACTGCGACGGGAGAAGAAGATGGAGGGGCGACGGACGGTGTAGCGCGAGGGCTGTTTCTTCCACTGTTGCGCCAGTCGGCAGGCCTCCAACCCCAGGCGAGCGGCGGTGCTATCGTTGTGAGTGAGAAAGAGTTCGTACTGTTTGGCGGCAGCGGCATATTCTCCATTCTTGCGCAACGCCTCGGCCAGGTGGAAGTGGGCGACAGAGTCGGGATAGCGGTAGCGGATGGCATTCATGTAGGCCGCCTTGGCCTTCAGCGTCTGATTGATGCGGCGGTAGCACTCGCCCTGTTTGTAGGCCAGCACACCACGCTCGGCACGCAGCTTGGGTGAGGTGCGGGTGTAGGCAGCCTTGTAGTGGCGGGCGGCCTCAAAATATTCTCCACGGGCATAACACTGCTCGGCTCGGCGAAGATGCTTACCGGTACCGCAGGAGCAGAAAAGGAGGGAAATGTAAAATATTATCACTACCGGACGCCACAGCAAGCCTCCCCACGGGTTGAAGGTCGCCGAGGGTCGGGCCGAAGGTCGCCGAGGGTCGGGGCTTAGGTCGCCGACCTTCGGGGGCAAGGATGCCCGGGTAAGCATCTGTAGAAAAACAGTTCTCATATTCAACATCTTACGTTTCCGCTTTCTGATTCGGGTGTTTGTAATGATTTCGCACCGCATTACATTGGCACGCTGATGACGCAGATGGGGCAGATGACCGCAGACTTTTCATCAAATCAAGTAGCGTGTTTCCCGTACCCAAGCAGTGCGTTATTGCTAATCCGAGGCTTCTTTCAAACTCATGTCAATGATTAGTCAGCAACCATAATTTAAAGAATCTGCGGTCATCTGCCCCATCTGCGTCATCAGCGTGTAACTCACATTACTTTAACGTAATAACTGAAAAAGCGGGTATTTATTGCCTGTCTCACCGATTTCTCCTACATTTGCGGGAAAAGAAAACCTTATTAAACTTATTATCTATATGAAAGACCTGAAGATACAAGCCATCGGCCTGATGTCGGGCACATCGCTCGACGGGCTGGACGTGTGTTGTTGCACATTTCACCGCACCGGCGGGAAGTGGAGTTTCCAAATGGATGCCGCCAAGGGGTACAGCTATCCCGACGACCTGAAACAGAAGTTGGGTACCGGTGCCCAGCAGATGTCGGCCCTGGAGTTCATCACCTTCCACAGTGCTTACGGCAAGTTCCTGGGCGAGCGGGTGAATGATTTTATGCAGGAGTTCGGCATCCGCCCCGACATCATTGCCAGCCACGGACACACCATTTTCCACGAACCGCAAAAGAAGGTGATGTATCAGATTGGCGACGGTGCTGCCATTGCTGCCGAAACACGCATCCCCGTGGTGTCCGACTTCCGTCGCCTCGACATTATGTTGGGCGGACAAGGCGCTCCACTGGTGCCGATTGGCGACCGACGCCTGTTTGCCGACTACGACTACTGCCTGAACATTGGCGGTTTCAGCAACATCTCCTTCGAGCAGGAGGGACGACGCATTGCCTTCGACATCAGCCCCGTGAACTACGTCATCAATCACTACTGCCGACAGATTGGGCTGGAGTTTGACCGCGACGGTGAGATTGCCCGCCGAGGAACCATCCACCAGCCGTTGCTGGACGAACTGAACGGCATGGAGTTCTACCACATGGAGGGACCGAAGTCCCTGGGACGCGAATGGGTGGAAACCCTCGTCTACCCGATGCTGGAGAAATATCAGCTGACGCTGGAAGACATGCTCCGCACCTTCTATGAGCATGCCGCCTACCAGGTGAGCCGCGTCATCCTCGCCCACCCCATGCCTCAAGGCAACGGCAAGTTGCTGATAACCGGCGGAGGAGCCTTCAACAAGTTCCTCATCGAGCGCATCGGTGCCCTCTGTCCCTGCGAGATTGTCATCCCCGACCGGAAAATCATTGAGTACAAGGAAGCCCTCATCTTCGCCTTCCTCGGGGCACTCTACATGGCCGACGAGCCCAGCTGCCTCAGCTCCGTAACCGGTGCACCGATAGACAACATCGGAGGCATGCTGTTCAAGATTTGAAGCAGAGGCACACCGTCTTCCTGAACCTTTCCTTGGCCTCGGGTGTTCTAACAGCATCCAATAACCATCAAAAACTAAACTTTATGGAAGCTAGAACTTGTAAATTCCTCATCGGACTGGGCATCGGCTCAGCCCTGGGTGCACTGAGTTATCATTTCGCCCGTACCCGTCAGGCCAAAGAACTGAAGAACCGCGTCTGCGATGCCATCAATCGTATGGGCAATAAAGCCAACGAGGTGATGGAAGAGATGAAAGAAACCCTGGCCGAGGCCGAAGCCAAAGCCCGGAAAGCCGGCAAGGAGTAGAGGCATCCCCTACCTCGGCTACCCAACAACCCGCCCTGCACAGGCAATGTCCCGTCCTGAGCAGAGGCAGAAACGCAACGGCGGCACCTACACCGCCACCGTCGCCTCCGACGGCACGGCCACCTGGGCACCGGCCACCGGACTGGTGCTCTACGCTTCGGATACCGATGAGAAGAACCAGTTCACCGCCTACTATCCCGCCGCATTGGATGCCGACTACACCCTGCCCGCCGACCAGAGCGAGATAGCAAACCTCCGCAAGGCCGACCGCATGAAGGCTACCGCCCCGGACGTGGCGAAAAGCTCCACCGTCAGCCTGAACTTCGAGCGGCATCACGCCCTATAAGAGCGGCGACAGCTACATCGCCATCCTGCCGCCCACCGAAGGCACCGACGCCCTCGAGATACGCCTCACCGTCACGGTCGATGGAGTGGAAACACCGCTCACCGCCTCCGCGCCGGGTGCCTTGCAGAAGGGCAAGCACTACTCCTACAGCCTCAAGGTGGGCAAGGACGTGGCCACCTTCAGCGGCGTAGAGGTAGAGCCGTGGGGAACGGGTACGGCTCCCGAAATCGATAAGAGCGAAGAAATCATTTACACCGTAGCCGTCAGCGGCACCGCCGCTACCGTGGAAATCCTCCCCGCTGCCACCGCTACACATATCAGCGAGGCCATCGGTAAGGTGTATGAGACCTCCGGCATTACCGACATCGTAGTGACCACCGCCCTGACTGCCGACCAGCAGGCCGCACTTGCCACCGCATTGACTGACAAAACCGTCACCCTCTATTTGCCGCAGGTGACGACCGCCAGCCTTGCCGCCGCATTGCAGAGCGAGACGGACAATATCACCGTGGTTTGTGGCGTGGCTCCGGCCGATGCCGTAAAGGGCGATGTGGCCATGCTCGACGGTACTTTCATTCCTGTGGCAGAACTCGACAAGATGAGCAATTACTTGAAGTCACAGGCATCCGGCATCGTCTTCTGGACAACGGCCGAAACGACTACGGAAGGAAGAACTACTCCTGCCAAGCTGACGGATGACGTGATAATGGCTACCGATTTCCCCAACTGCACCCACGGCCTTATCGTTTCGTTGACCGATGCCTCTGCAAGTTGTGCATGGCAGGGAGTCCTTGAAAACAATAAGACGAAGAATAGCGAAGCGGTATATGAAAACTTCCAAAACACCGACTTCTTCACCCTTGCCAATAAAGACAAATATGAAACCATCAAAGCGGATGAAGAAGCCACCGGTAACGTCAACAAAATTCTCGGCTATCAAAGTACGCAAGTGTTGCGGGCTTACAACAAGTATTGCACCGAAACCGACGGGAAAGCTGAATACATTGTGAAAGCAGTTACCGCCATCGACCAATGGGCTTTGAGTAACCCAGCTCCCGCCAACACCACCGGCTGGTTCCTGCCCTCGCTCAAGGAACTCCACATGCTCTGCTACAAGGATGTGGATAATATTTGGGGTGTGGAGGGTACAGAAACCAAGACCTTTGTAAACGGTTTGTTGGAAAAAGTAGGGGGCAATCAGTTTGGTAACGAATATTACTGGCCTTCTTTGGAGTATGGCACCAGCCAGTGCATCTCCCAAGACTTCCAGGATGGCAACCATGCCTGGCAGGCTAA
Organism: Bacteroides sp.; assembly: GCA_017621035.1. Lineage (GTDB taxonomy): Bacteria > Bacteroidota > Bacteroidia > Bacteroidales > Bacteroidaceae > Bacteroides. The sequence continues at coordinate 24,217 of JAGATY010000007.1, forward strand.
AGGGATTCTGAACAAAGTCAGAGCAGTCTGTGCCTTCTAATCCTCAAAAGACTTCCGGCAACACCAAAAAGTGCTTGACGGCACTATCGGAACTTCCGGCAACACCAAAAAGTGCTTGACGGCGCTTTCGGAACTTCCGACGACATCAAAAAGTGCTTGACGGCACTTTCGGAACTTCCGGCAACATCAAAATACAATTATTCATCTTAAAAACCATAGAATATATGAAGCAGATTAACAATTTCGACAACTCCCGCCTCCACAACCAGGAGGATTTCAACTTCTTGACCCGCGTGCGCGACCTCGCTGTCGCCCTCCTCACGCTGGAGACCGACAAGGCGATGGTGGACAGCTTCACCGCCGCCGTCAGCGCCTACGATGCCGCGCTGAAGCAGAGCGACAAGAACTCGTACACCGCCGCCCTCAACGAAGCCGATGCCAAAGCCGACAAGCGTTGGAGCGCCGCCTACGCCTACTGCAAGGCCATGATGGAACACCCCGTGGGCAGCGTCAGCGCGGTGGCCGTCAAGGTGGTGGGCATCTTCCAGAAATACGGTGTGCTCACCACCCTGGGCCTGGACGAGGAATACGGCCGCTACTCCAACCTGATGCAGGACCTCACCGCCTTGACCGACGAGGAAGTGACCGCCCTCTCGCTGGCCGAGTGGATAGAAGCGATGGACAGTGCCGTGGCCCAGGTGAGCGTACTCCGTGCCGACAAGACGAAGGAAGACTCCACCCGTCAGGTGGGCATCGTGAAGGACACCCGCACCGCCGCCGATGCCGCCTACAAGTCGCTGGTGCAGCGCGTCAATGCCCTCGTCATCGTGAACGGCGAAGCCCCCTACGCCGACTTCATCGACCAACTGAACGTGATGATTGCCGACGCCCAGGCCCTGCTCGCCAGCCGCGAAACAAAGGCAGCGAAGAAGCGGGAGAAGGAAACGGATGCTGCGGAGTGATTTCTTTCGGTGGAACACGGAGACACGGAGACACAGAGGATTATTCAAGTTTCAGTTTGAAAACTCTGTGTCTCCGTGTCTCTGTGTTTTTAAAAATAAAAGGCTACCCAATGCAGGATAGCCTTTTAGCTTCATATAACCAGAACAGCTGCCTTGATGCTTTTATGCCCATTCCTTGCCTCCGTCTGATAAAATCATTCCCAATCCTTCTGTTTCTGAATAAAAACTCCTATCTTTGACACATTGATTGTTATAGCATAAAAGAATAGACAGATGAAAACATCCGGACGCAAACTTCCCATTGGGATACAGACTTTTTCAGATATTCGCGAACAGGGGTATCTATATGTAGATAAAACAGCATGGGTATGGACGATAGCCAATGAAGGAAAACCCTATTTCCTCAGTCGTCCTCGCCGCTTTGGAAAGAGCCTGTTGCTTTCTACCTTCGAAGCCTATTTCGAGGGGAGGAAGGAATTGTTCAAGGGACTGGCCATCGAACAGTTGGAAGAGAAGTGGGAGAAGTATCCGGTGTTGCATCTGGACTTGAATGCCAGAAAATACGAGCGGCCGGAAGACTTGATAGCGATGCTGAATCAATATCTGGAAAAATGGGAGGCTGTCTATGGAAACGAAAAACAGAACCGGGCGGCAGAAGAACGCTTTGAATACATCATACAACGTGCTTGTGAACAAACCGGCAAGGGTGTGGTGGTCTTGGTGGACGAATACGACAAGCCACTCCTGCAAGCCCTTCAAAACAAAGAACTCCTGGAAGCCTATCGGAACACCTTGAAAGCATTCTATGGGGTATTGAAGAGCTGTGACCGCTACCTTCGTTTTGCCTTCTTGACCGGAGTGACCAAGTTCTCGCAAGTGAGCGTGTTCAGCGATTTGAACCAACTGAATGACATCAGCATGAGCCGGAAGTATGCGTCTGTCTGCGGTATCACCAAGGAAGAATTGCTCGCCAACTTTGCGCCGGAGCTGGAAGAACTGGCCGAGGAGAACGACCTTACGGTGGAAGAGGCCATCGATACCATGACGGCACGATACGACGGCTATCGTTTCCACCCGAAAGGGGAGGGTGTTTTCAATCCGTTCAGCGTGCTGAATGCTTTTGATAAGAATGAATTTGGTAGTTATTGGTTTCAAACGGGTACGCCTACCTTCCTTATCAAGTTGTTGAAAGACAGTGATTACGACCTCCGTACCTTGATGGATGGCGTTGAGACCTCTGCATCCGCTTTCACGGAATATCGGGCGGAGGCGAGCAATCCGATTCCGTTGATTTATCAGAGTGGCTATCTCACGATAAAGGACTTCGACAAGCGTTTCTCGATGTACATATTAGGCTTTCCGAATGATGAAGTCCGCTATGGTTTCTTGAACTTCCTCGTTCCGTTTTATACCAAAGTGACGGACGATGAACGTAATTTCTATATCGGCAAGTTTATCAATGAATTGGAAAGTGGAAAAACGGATGCCTTCATGCAGCGCTTTGAAGCGTTCTTTGCCGATTTCCCCTACGAACTGAACGACAAGACCGAACGCCATTATCAGGTCATCATCTATTTGGTATTCAAACTGATGGGACAGTTCACGCAAGCGGAGGTTCATAGTGCCAAAGGCCGTGCCGATGCCATTGTCCATACACCCGATTATGTCTACATCTTCGAATTTAAATTGAATGGTACCGCCGAGGAAGCCTTGCAGCAAATTGAAGAAAAGGGTTATGCAGAGCCGTTCAAGACCGATGGTCGTACGCTTGTTAAGGTCGGTGTGGAATTTAGTGCCGAGGAACGGAACATTAAGCGGTGGCTGGTTGGGTAGTAAAATGTAAGAATGATAAATGAAAAACAAACATGTCATTTTATATTGAATAATATGACATTACGGGAAAACTGTTTGAAGGGAAATGAGTATGAAGACGAAAAAAGTAAATGATATAGACTTGTTGTTGTCAAAGCTCGACAAGAAGCAACTCTGTGAGTTCATAAAGAAGGAATGTGCTTATGATGTAAGATTTCTGAATCGCTTTCTGGCACTTGGCACAGGGATTGTATTTAAGGCAAATCCTGATGATTACACGACTCGTGTTTTAGATTTGATTGAAGATTATGAAGGAAGATATGGATATGTAGAATATCGTGATACGTTTGATTTCAATCGTGCTGTGTGTCGGATTTTGGATGAGGCTGATGATGCTATGAAAAATCATCAATGGTCGGTTGCAATGACAGTTTTGCAGGGAGTGGCAGCTGCTGGAGAGGATATTATCAACTGTGGTGATGATAGCGCAGGAAACCTTGGTGCTATTGTTTGGAGTTGTTTTGAAAAATGGCATAATTTGTGTCATGAGGAGGCATTACCGGAAGAATTGAAAACCGAAATATTCGAACTCTCAATCACTCGTTTCTCTGAAAAGGATCTCGAAGGATGGGACTGGTGGTGGGATTGGATTAAGATGGCAATCTCGTTGGCAGATACCCACGAAAAACAAGAACGTGTAATTGCGGCTCTTGATGATGTCATCCATACGAAAGGGGATGAGTGGAGTGTAAGATACAATGTTCAAACTGCTCAGAAATATAAGCTCGAAATCATGTCGAAAGTCGGTACGCCGGAAGACCAACGTGAGTTTATGTATGAAAACGTGGCCAATCCCACTTTCCGGGAGAAACTGTTGCAGATGGCATGGGATGAAGGCAACTATGATGAGGTCTTACGTCTGGCCAAAGAGGGGGTATCTCATGATTCAGAGCGGAGTGGGCTTGTAAACGATTGGCATCAGTGGGAACTCAAAACTTATCTTCACCGCAATGATAAGGAGAATACTTTGCAACTTGCCCGCTATTTCTTTTTTGCCCCATGTAGATTCGGTAAAGAGGAATATACGATGGAGAAAATGTATGCTTTGATGAAATCCATCGTTCCAAGTGAGGATTGGAATAGTTATGTGAATACCTTGATAGATGAAGCGTACGGAAAGAAGGATAGTATAAAATTATTGTACATCTATACGAAAGAAAAGATGTGGGACAGATACATGGACTTTCTGCGTAAGAATCCTTCTGTTTACACACTGGATGATACACCACAGGAAGTTTGGACATTGTACAAGGAGGAACTTATACGGCTTTACGATTCCTGTGTAAGACACTTCTTTCAACAAGCTTCAAACCGGGACTCATATCGTGAAGGAGTCGGTTTGCTTCGGAAACTTATCAAATACGGAGGCAAGACTGAAGCAGACAACATTATTGCCGAACAGAAAGCGCGCACACCCCGTCGTCCGGCATTGATAAACGAGTTGTCCAAATTGTAGGTTTCTTAGGTGGAGAACTTTCATTCAGAATACCGGGGTGAAAGACTACGATAAACCTTAATCCTTCATCTTTCGTGGGATAAATGATGCTCGTTCTCTATTGCAAATTTTCGGAGGACATTGATTTGGACTCCCTTGCAAGCCGTTGTTCCCGCAACCGCTTGAATTGATTCAAACGTCCGGAGAGAGACATCGGATGCTTCTGCCAAAAAGCTACAGAACTTTTTTCTGTTCCGTCACTTGACGGATGATATTCTGTTATTTTTGCCATAATCGTTCATATATGTTGCAATGTTGCACATTTCCTTTACATGTCAAAAACGTATATGGGAAATCTTTGTTTGCTGGCTTGTATGATTTTTCTAATTTGGTGAGGTTGGTTTTCAAGTGATTTCCAATAATCCCCTCACATTTTAGGAGTTTAAAAATAGGATGTCAATTCTCGTTCAGACTTTCGTCCACTGCGAAAATACGATATTTTTCTGAGATTTGGCTTCCCATGTGCATGAAAATGAAATTTCAACTTGAAATTCGCCTTTTATGGTGCTTGAAAGTGGAATTTCAACTTGAAATCGGATTTTTGGGGTATAGGAGAATGGTTTTTCAAATTGAGATTCGGGTTTGGAAGTGGCGGAAGGTCAGATTTCGGTTTGAGATTGTGGGTTTGGGGTGGATGAAGGGGGTGTAGAGGAGTGAAATCTATGTGTTTTCATAAAAAAATGGCGACTGCTTCATTTATAAAACAAGTCGCCATTAATGCAATAAGTCATATTGGTGGGCTGTTAAAGCATTGCAACTAAATTCGGTAAGAAATTAACGAGGTTGTGTGTCAGCATGGCGAGCAATATACTTCTGGTTTTTAGGGTGATGTATGTCAATACATAACCGACAAGTCCCGCCGATATAAAGGGTGACAAATTAAAAGACAGCTCACCGTTCTGATAATCCCAGGCATGTACTAAGCCGAACAGGATAGCGTTTATTATAATGGAGGGATTCCATGCCGTAGAGCGTCCGCTACGAAGCGAACAGCACATGAGTCCCAGCAGGATTCCCCGGAAGATAATTTCCTCATCTATGCCGGGCATTGATATTTGGAACAATAAGGTTTCTAAGTCAAATTCCTTACTTCTCAAAACTCCACCGAGAGTTCTGAGGCCGATGATGATAATCGCAGCCCATATTGCGGACTTCAATCCTGCTTTATTCTGTTTGAAGGTAAAGAAATTGTTTTCGCTGAATTGTTTGCGGGAAATAAAGTACATTGCTATCCCAAAGGCTATTCCATATATTTTCCCATCCCAATTCCAGCTGCCATCAATGAAATTAAAAATAGGAATATTAGGCAGAATGAGGGCCAAATTAGAAATAAAGTAGCATAATACAATACTCAAAATGCGGATATAATTTGCCCGTGTTCTTTCCTTCATAAACAGAAGCAATAAAGGAAGTATGATTGCTATATTCAATAACGACTGTGTAATTAGTTGACTTACCATAATCTTTCTCGCTTTAAAGTTCTTAATGCAAAGGTTAATAAAAATCCCCGAAAAGTGGAATACTTCTCGGGGATAAGTTATGTTTGCTTCAGATTGTCATCAATCCTCCAACAAAATCTCCAGAATCTGGCAAGCGGACTTGGCGACGGGGGAACCGGGGCCGAAGATGGCGGCTACACCGGCTTGGTAGAGGAAGTCGTAGTCTTGGGCGGGGATAACACCACCGGCGATGACTACGATGTCTTCACGACCCAGCTTCTTCAGCTCGTCGATAATCTGCGGAACCAAGGTCTTGTGACCGGCAGCCAGTGAGGATACGCCCACCACGTGAACGTCGTTCTCAACGGCTTCGCGGGCAGCCTCGGCAGGTGTCTGGAACAACGGTCCCATATCCACGTCGAAACCACAGTCGGCATAACCTGTAGCTACAACTTTTGCACCACGGTCGTGTCCGTCCTGACCCATCTTGGCAATCATGATACGGGGCTGACGACCTTCTTTCTTCGCAAACTTCTCGGCCAATTCACAAGCCTTCTGGAAGTAATTATCGTTCTTTGTCTCTGATGAATACACGCCTGAAATAGTTCTGATTACAGCTTTATAACGTCCTACAACTTTCTCGCAAGCGTAAGAGATTTCGCCCAGGGTAGCGCGAACGCGGGCAGCCTCTACGGCCAGCTCCAACAGGTTGCCTTCCTTGGTCTCCACACACTTGGTGATGGCTTCGAGTGCCTTCTGTACGGCAGCCTCGTCGCGACCTTCCTTCAGCACGCGCAGGTTCTCGATTTGTTCCTGACGAACGGCGGTGTTGTCGATTTCGAGGATGTCGATGGGAGCTTCCTTCTCCAAGCGATACTTGTTCACGCCGACAATCGTCTGAGAACCGCTGTCGATGCGAGCCTGCGTACGGGCAGCAGCCTCTTCGATACGCATCTTGGGGATACCGGTCTCGATAGCCTTGGCCATACCACCCAGTTTCTCGATTTCCTGAATGTGTTCCCAAGCCTTGTGAGCGATTTCGTTGGTCAGCGACTCTACATAGTAAGAACCGCCCCATGGGTCTACGTTCTTGCAAATGTAAGTCTCTTCCTGGATGTAAATCTGAGTGTTACGGGCAATACGGGCAGAGAAGTCTGTCGGCAGAGCGATAGCTTCATCCAACGCATTGGTGTGCAGAGACTGAGTGTGTCCCAGAGCTGCGGCCATAGCCTCGATACAAGTACGGCCTACGTTGTTGAACGGATCCTGTTCTGTCAATGACCAACCGGAAGTCTGTGAGTGGGTACGCAGAGCCAATGACTTCGGATTCTTCGGATTGAACTGCTTCACAATCTTGGCCCACAACATACGGGCTGCACGCATCTTAGCGATTTCCATGAAGTGGTTGGTACCGATAGCCCAGAAGAATGACAGACGGGGAGCGAAAGCATCGATGTCGATACCTGCTGCCACACCGGCGCGGAGGTATTCCAAACCGTCGGCCAAGGTGTATGCCAACTCGATGTCAGCTGTAGCACCGGCTTCCTGCATGTGATAACCCGAGATAGAGATGCTATTGAACTTCGGCATCTTCTGTGAAGTATATTCAAAGATGTCGGAGATAATCTTCATGGAGAATGCAGGCGGATAAATATAGGTGTTACGCACCATGAACTCTTTCAGGATATCGTTCTGAATAGTACCTGCCATTTCTTCCAACTTCGCACCCTGTTCCAGACCGGCGTTGATGTAGAATGCCATAACGGGCAACACGGCACCGTTCATAGTCATGGAGACAGACATCTTGTTCAAGGGAATACCGTCGAACAACACCTTCATGTTCTCCAGCGAGCAGATAGATACACCAGCCTTACCTACGTCGCCCACTACACGTTCGTGGTCGGGGTCGTAACCACGGTGAGTGGCAAGGTCGAATGCTACAGACAGACCTTTCTGACCGCTGGCCAGGTTGCGGCGATAGAATGCGTTACTTTCCTCGGCGGTAGAGAAACCGGCATACTGGCGGATAGTCCAAGGACGCAGGGTGTACATCACAGAGTACGGGCCACGCAGATAGGGCGGAATACCGGCAGCATAGTCCAGATGCTCCATGCCTTCGAGGTCTTCTTTTGTATAAACAGGCTTCACTTCGATGTGTTCCGGCGTCTTCCAGTCAGCGGTGATGCCGTTAGCCTTTTGCCACTCAGCACCATTGGCGGGCTGGAAAGCGGCATATATGTCTAAATTTTTAAAATTCGGTTTCATCTTTGTAATTTACTGTTTAGTGATTTACTATTTACTATTTATTTTCGATTGGACGATTTGGCAATTTCTTCCGCATTCATCCTTTTACGTGCCGTAATGATCGATTTTGCTATAATATTCAGCAATTCTGAAGATTCCTGATGCAGAGGTTTAAGGCGGGATGCCGGCATTATCTCACTTCGCATGATGATTTCGAGCCAGTGGCATGTTTCGTCCAACTCTTCCTCTACCATCTTCATCTTGTTGATGAAGTCCTTGTCAGATTTGGCAAGGCAGGCAGCACGGTAGTTGGCTGAAGGAGAGGTTCCTGAACGCACAATTTGTCGTGCGATAGCAAGTCCTGCCACTGTAGAAGGCATAGAATCGACCATCTTTACGATGCGTACCGCAAAAGCAGTCATCCGTTCCTGTAACTCCGCTTTGTTCATAAATCGCTAAATAATCAAATCACAAAATAAATCGTAATTCGTAAATAGTAAATCGTAAATTAATTATATGTTCAAAAGCGCATTAAAATGCTTGAGGGTTTCCAATACGTTGACGCGAACGTGGATGAAGTTCTCGATACCGGCAGCTTTCAGCTCGTCCATGCAGGCGGGAGCACCGGCTACGATGAACATGGCCTTGTCGCCCACAGCCTTGAAGGCGGGGATGGCGTATTCAGCATATTCGTCGTCGCTTGAGCAGAGTACCACGATGTCGGCACCGGCCTTCATGGCAGCTTCAACACCTTCTTCCACAGTGGGGAAACCGAGGTTGTCAATCACTTCATATCCGGCACAAGCCAAGAAGTTGCAAGAGAACTGGGCACGAGCCTGACGCATAGCCAAGTTACCGATGGTCAGCATGAATGCCTTCGGACGTTTGCCGCTTGCTTCAGTCTCCAGACGGAGTGCCTCAAACTCGCTGGCAGCCCGGTCGAAGTTCAGCGTGTCGCAATCTTTCTCGCAAGCATCCTTGTCGCCACAGCAGCACTTGCCGGCCAACGGAGTCTTGCCATCAGCCTTCTCGGTGAAGTTGGGGAACTGGTTGGTACCCAGCAATACCTCCTTGCGCTTAGCCACAGCGGCATGACGGGCAACGTTGCTTTCGTTTACAGCAGCCTGAACCTTACCGGCCTTCACGGCAGCATAGAAACCGCCCTCTTCTTCTACTGCGAGGAACAAGTCCCAAGCCTGTTTGGCGATAGATACGGTCAGGTTTTCGATGTAGTAAGAACCGGCAGCCGGGTCGATTACCTTGTCGAAGTGAGATTCTTCCTTCAACAGCAACTGTTGGTTGCGTGCCAGGCGTTCTGAGAAATCGTTGGGAGCCTCGTAAGCCTTGTCGAAAGGAACCACTGTCATAGAATCTACACCAGCCAACGCAGCACTCATAGCCTCAGTCTGTGTGCGGAGCAAGTTTACATGAGCATCAAACAGTGTCAGGTTGAATGAAGAAGTTTCTGCATGCACCTTCATCTTGGCCGAGCAAGGGCACTCGGGTTGATACTGAGCCACGATGTTTGCCCACAGCATACGGGCAGCACGGAACTTGGCAATTTCCAGGAAGTAGTTAGAGCTGATACCGAAGTTGAACTTGATGTTCTTGGCCACAGCGTCAACGGGAACACCGGCCTCAGTCAGTTGAGAGAGATATTCGTTACCCCAAGCCAACGCATAACCCAACTCTTGATAGATGTAAGAACCAGCATTGTTCAGTGCCAGTGCATTGACGTTCAGTACACGATATTTAGGCAGAACGGCTGTTGCAGCAATCAGTGCCTTGGCAGTTTCCACCAAGTTGCCTTTCTCCTTGCCGCGTGTCAGCATCTTGCCCAGGAAGTCGTAGTTGATAGAGCCTTGCAGCTTGCTCAGGTCGTAGCCCTTCTTGGTGAAGTATTCCACCAGCAGATTGGCCAGTTCCACCACATGGCCTTGGCAAGTAGTGAAGTTCAGTTCCACACACTCGGCGCAAATGCCTTCAAGCAGCGTCTCCAGATATTCGGCGTTCAACTCCGGCGCTTTCATGCTGAATGAAAGAGAGTCTATGCCCTTGTTCAGGATGTCGAGGGCTTTGGCGTTAGCCTCTTTCGGACACTCTACCTTGATGTCCTGGCGCACCAGCCACTCATTGTTGTTTTTCTTGGTACCTCTCAGGTAGGGGAACTCACCGGGCAGGGCATCTGTAGTTTTCAGCCCTTCGAGGTCTTCCATACGGTAGAAAGGTTTCACCTTAAATCCTTCGTTTGTCTTCCAAACGAGTTTCTTCTCAAAGTCGGCACCTTTCAGGTCAGCCGTCACTTTCTCCATCCACTGTTCGGTGGAGGTAGGAGCAAAGTCCGAGAAGAGTTTTTCTTTACTGTCTGCCATAGTTTAATATTTAAATTAGAAAAGTTGTTAACATTATCTGTCACTTATACACCAAATGACCTGCAAATATAGGTATTAAGTTGGAAGATGAGTAGTTTTCCACCGAAAAAGTGCCTCTAATCAGAGGATAAGTTCTATCTCTGTTACACTGATGGTAGCTTCTTTGCCTTGCCTGCTTTCTATCTCCTGATAGTAATAGAGTGGCCAACCAGCTCCTACATGAATACTCCATCCGGTATATTCGTTGAGGAAGATGTAGGGAGAATCCGGAGAGTTTGCATACTGCTCGGCTTCCGGAATGGCCTCTTTACAGATGGAAAGATAAGCCTTCAGCACTTGGTCGGAATCATAGACTACATTATTTGCAAACACAGCACTATTCTCTTCCGGGTAAACATTCTTCACCCAAAAGGTAGAAGTAAAATCTATCGGTTGCCCCGGAGCAAAAGCCGTTTCCGCTTGGTCAGTTGCTTCGTATTCCTTATTCATTTCATACTGCTTGCCGAAAACAGCAAATAAGCGCATATAGGGAGCGACTGCAGCCGTCAGCATTTGCGGAGATCTCAACTTGTCGGAGACGGTTTTTATCGTAAAGAGCATAGCCTGACGGCCTTCTGCCGTAAGGGTGGAGTCAGCCATAAACTTTTTCTGCATATATTCCACCGTCAAGTCGGCCATCTTGTTAAGGACTTCCATACACTCACTCGCGTTTTCTACATCTTCCACTGCACCGAGGCTGCTCATCTTGAGAAGCAGAGGATGCCCTTTTGAAACTTCCGTTACGCCGGATTCAATGGTCATTTGGGTATCCTCATCCATTACGTCGTATTGGGTTTCACCTTCCATTATCTTTATGACGTAGTTGTTGGCCGTCGAGTCCACCACCTCTATCGAAAAGGGCATCGAACTCTTGAAGACGACGGTAGTGTCTGTCCCTACAATCTTATATTTCGTTATGTTACTTTTAAACTCGTACTTATCGCCGACCGACCAATAGGATACAACCTGTACAATAGAATCGTTCAAGTTAATCTGTGCCTTTACTACACCGCCCAAAGCAGATAATACAAAGAAGAAGATGACTAAGCGTTTCATAAAGATGGTATTAGTATTATATATGTTTTAGTGTCACTAAAAACAACTTCGAAGCAAAGGTAGAGAAATATTTCATACAAAGAAGCTTTTAGCAGAGGGAAATTAAAGAGAAAGTGGAAATATGAACAGTTAGAGTACTAACTTATCACTACACAACACTTTTTCCCTATCTTTGCACCCTAAAAAGAAGAAAAAATGGCCGGCATTTACCTCCACATTCCCTTTTGTAAGACACGTTGCATCTACTGTGACTTCTACTCCACCACTCGTAGCGACCTAAAAAGCCGCTACATCCAAGCTCTTTGCCGTGAGTTGGAAATGCGGAAAGAGTATCTAAAGGGGGAGCCAATACGCACCGTTTACTTCGGTGGAGGCACTCCATCGCAACTGGAAGAGCAAGACTTTCTGGCTGTGTTTGACACGCTGAACACTGTTTACGGCCTTGAACAAGCAGAAGAGATTACGCTCGAGGCCAATCCCGACGACATCACCCCGGCCTATTGCAACCTACTCAGCCGTCTGCCATTCAACCGCGTAAGCATGGGAATCCAGACCTTTAATGAGTCTACCTTGCGTCTGCTCAACCGTCGGCACACGGCTCAACAGGCCAAAGAGGCCGTCCGACTGCTCCGAGAGGCCGACTTCCACAACCTCAGCATTGACCTCATCTACGGACTGCCCGGTGAAACCGATGAGCAATGGCTCAGCGACCTGCAGCAAGCAGTGGTACTCGGAGTGGAGCACATCTCTGCCTACCACCTTACGTATGAGGAGGGAACACGCCTTCATCAGTTGCTTCAGGCTGAAGAGATTCATGAGGTAGACGAAGAGAGCAGCCGCCGGTTCTTCACCCAACTGACCGACACCCTGCAGCAGGCCGGCTATGAGCAGTACGAAATCTCCAACTTCTGCCGCCCCGGGTTCCATTCACGCCACAACACCTCCTACTGGCAAGGCACTCCTTACCTGGGCTGTGGTCCTTCGGCACACTCATTCAATGGGGCCGAGCGCGAGTGGAATGTAGCCTCCCTCACCCGCTACCTGCATGCACTGGAACAAAACAAACGTCTCTTCGAGTGCGAACAGCTCACGCCCGACACTCGCTACAACGAGTACATCATGACGGCTCTGCGCACCCGAAGAGGCCTTTCCCTCTCCCATCTTCGTCACACCTTCGGCTCCGAAAAAGAGGCTTACTGCTTGAAAACCGCTGCTCCCTACCTAAGAAACCGGCTGTTGGAAACCGACGGAGAGCAGCTCTGCCTCACCCGCGAAGGTATTTTTATTTCTGACGCTATCATCTGCGACCTGATGTGGGTGGAATGATAAGAGAAAGTGTAACTCACATAGCCCACATAGGAAACGAGTGACCTGTATTCCGAGGTTACACATTTTCCATCCGAACTTTACACTACACTACTATAAAAATTCGTCTAAAGTTTCAGTAAAGAGATTGCCGTAGTTTTTTGATTATATATCATCACATGGGAACCTACTGTGTTGATAAACAATTTGTAATACAAGTCCCGTAACGAAACTGTAGGGTCATCGGTTATTGTTTCAAGCAGTGTAGAAGTAAAGCGATTGCTCATCCATACACCTAGCCCACCGTTGAAGATGTCAGCCTTTGAGGTTTCCCACGGACTGGCTGCCGTAATGCCTAACAATCCCGGAACACCTTCACATACCTGCAGCATACTCCCGGAATAACAGGTCTCTACCAGACAAAGCAATTTACGAAATTGTTCTTTACCACTCAACAGTTGTACAAATTGCTGTAACTGAGAGGCAGACAAACTCATATCTGTATCGCCCCAACAGAACTCCTGATAGTTCCCATGCCCACTCCAAAAGAACAGAACATTGTCTGTTGATGTGCTTTGAATAACTTCCGGTAAACGTTCTGAAACTTCTCCTGACAAGATTGTTCCTATGTCTTCTGGTTTCAGGTCAGACAGATGATAGTCTATGAGCAAATCGTGATACAGATTCTCACCGCCTACAGCAACCTGTACTACCCCACCGTTGGGATTCGCACTGTTCCAAGCAATATCATCTTCCATTATTAGAACAATATGATCATCGGTATATCCGGATTGCTTCAGCAACTGATACATGGCTAGTACATCCGCCTGATGACGATAGTTCTGCCAACCGCAAGAACCGGCCACAAGCAAAGCCCATTTCTCTTGTAAGTCGGGATAAGTCTTGCCCTCTACCGTTTCGTCGAACTCTTGCATCTGCTCCACTTTCCAATTCCATCCGGCCAACGTGGCATCGGTGCGTTTACTTCCGTCGCTGCTGTTGTAATCCAGCGTGATGTAGTGGCCGTTGTAAATTTTGAAGTGACTGTAAGTGGTGTGCAGCACATTGGTGTAGACTTTCGAGTCAAAGTTGAGCGAGCCGGATGCTCCCCGCACATCAGGGGCGATTCCGGTCGCCAACGCATCAATAACCTTGCACATATCCTCAACCAACCAGCCGCCATAAGGTTCCTCACGACCGTCTACCACCTTGCGGAGTGCTTCGTTCAGTCCCAGCTCCGGTTGCAGGTACTGCATCCACGCTGCATATCCCACCAGCATGGCGGCATCGTACATCTGCGATTCTCCCAACGTCTCCTCTTCTTCAAAGTAGACCTTGTAGGAGACACCGAAACCCGATTCGGGGTCAGAGCTGAAAGCCACGCCTTCCAGTCCCTCTATGTCGCCCGCATCCAGTAGAAGGACATCGGATCCATACGCCGTGTCCGAATAGAGCGTGCGCGGTGCCGTACCGGTGCGGACTGCCTGTTGGTGAAACATCTGCTGCATGACTGCCACGTCCCTTACTTCCGAAGGGATGCAAACCACGAAGTCTGCTTCCGAAGCCGCCACTTTCTGTACCGTCTCGATAAGGTTAGTGCTGGAATAGGGATAGATGCCTTTCACTTGCAGGCCCAACTCATCTGCCTGAAAAGCGAACCAATCGATGAAGGTCTTTCCGTAACTATCTTCTCCGTTGGCGAGCAGTGCTACGCTTTCCGCTCCATAGTAGAGTGCCTTGGCAAGCAACACTTCGCATTGGGTAATGTCCGTTTCCGTCATCGCCCATAGATAACCGTCGGAATAGGCACGCACCAGTTCGGCAGTGGTGGCCGGGGTAAGGAATGGCTTTCTGTACTTGGTGAATATCGGTGCCATGATTTCGGCATTCGAGGAGTAAAGTCCGCCAATCACTGCCACCACTTCTTCGCGTTCGGACAGTGTACGAGCCAGTGCCTTTACTTCTTCTGTACTCTCATCGTACCATTCATATTTCAGCCGGATGCCTTCGCTTTGGTTGCGGAAAGCCGCCTCCAGGTTTCGGGCAACCCATTCCAGTGTACGTTTCCAATGGGCATCCAGCCCGTTTTGCATGGGAAGCACGACGGCAACCGTACGCTCGTGCCAAGTGATGTTCCCGCTGTTCGTAGGAGCATCGTCGCTGCTACAGCCTGTTGCCATCCAAAGGAGGAAAAGCAGCGGCAGGATTAGGGGATTAGTTCTCTTCATATTCCTTTTCCTTTAAGATGGCAATTCCTAAATATTCTTTCATTGCTGTCCCCAGTGCCTCCTCGTAATCGGGTGACAAAAGCCACTCCACACAACCGCTTTCTAAACCATACAAATGGGCTGAAGGGAAAGCTCCCGTTTCTATCCACTGCGTCAGTTGCTCCTCCAGCAGGCGGTCGATGTGTTTTACCACCGAACCTGTGATTTGCGTACAGAGGGGCGACTGGTCAACATCCATGCCTGCCGTATAAATTCCTTTGGGGTATTCGCGCAGATAGCGGTAGATGCCCATATTGGAACCGCCGGCTATGGGAAAGATGAAGCCGTACAGCTGTGCCCATTCAAACATATTGCGGTAAGCTGTTTCTGCCGAAGAATAGCCCGTCCAGTCGTCGGCCAGTGCCAGTGTCGCCACTTCCGTCGCTTCTGCAAAAAAACGATAACCGTCGGTAAAACCATCCACGCCCTCTTGCACGGAAGCATCTTCCGAGTTGCCCAACAGCACCAAAGGGGGTAACGGTGTACAGCATACTGCCGCAACGCCTGCTAGGAAAGAGGCTCCATACATGGATATGTCAAAGCTGTGCAAGGGAAGACCATCGGGGTTCTTGCTTTCAAAGAGTAGAATTTCCTTGTTCCCGATGGGCGGGTGGTTGGGAAGCAGTCTCTTCGCCATTGCCTCGTAGTCGGAGGCTGCCAGTACAAACAGCGAAGATACCTCGCTTTCTTTTTCCAACCAAGTGCGAAAAACTTCCTCCGCCTCGGCTTCCGAAGCGGGATTGTAGAAGTAGAAGTCAGCTTCCGCATGGGCTTTGCGCACTCGCTGAATCCCTGTCAATAGGCAGTCGTTGTAGCCCATATCGCCCAGTCCGTTTACCGAAAAGAGAATATGGAGTTGTTTGCGTACCTCAGCGGGTGTATCGCTGTCGCCGCAAGCTGTCAGAAGGCAAGCAAACGCCAGAATGTAGAAGCAGTGGAGGTGTTTCATACGGCAAGTATTTCCGGAATGTGTTAATTGTAGGGTATGCTGGCTTTTTCGTCCCAAAGGTCTTTCTCCCAAATGGTGTACTTCTTGCTCCAGGAGGCCAGTGCCCATTTCCATATTTTGATTTCCGCACTCAACTTGCCGCCCACCGTAACAGCTCCTGACGTAGTGAAGTCGAACGTCTGTTCCTTGGCGTTGACCGCCATACCAAACTCTGTCCCGATGGATGGGCCGAATGTGACTTTCGGACCGGCAATGTCATACAGTTTCAGACCGGCATATATTTTCAGCCCTACTTCGGCACTTGCAGTCGCTTCAAAGGGGTTGACCACAGAGAAGTCGGCCGTAACGCTTCCGTCCGAAGTTTTCCTTTCGCTCCAACCGCCTGAATAGTAAACACCTGCATCGTAGCTGGCCTTGAAACTGAAGTCTGTCTCAAAATGGCACTTTCCTGTAAGGCTCAGTTCGGCATAGCTTTGCAAACCGGCGTCGCACTTGATAGCAACAGGAATGGGACCTACCCAGAACACGGCACTAAAACTGCTGAACTGGGCGAGTTTCTCCTCCTTGCTTGTGGAGAGGCTCTTCTCTATCTCCAGCCCGGTGGTCAAGTCCAGTCCGAAGTCGCCATAAACGGCACATTCAAAACTCTTCAGCTTGAACCATTTGGTCTTGATGTTTACCCGCACGCCGGCCTTTGCCTTCAGTTGGGTGTCCTTGATGTAGAGGCGTGCCTTGAGTTCGCTCTCCACTCCGTCTTTGTTTTGGCTATTTTTGTCATCATCGTCTTTCTTGTCGGAGAAGTTCAGTGAGAAGGTTCCCAGTTTCTTGTTCACATTGATGATGTTGAAGCTGGCGTTGCTTCGGGCTATGTCTTCGGCGGTGTAGTACACCTTTCCTCCGGGGCTGCGTGTTTCGGCATCACTTCCTTCGTACTCTACGCCGGCTTCTTCCAAAATAATGACAGCCGGATGGATAACGCCCTCATCATCTATATAGCGGTTGTAGTTGTCCACTGTCACACCGCTGCGGGTCATTCGGGTAGGCTGATTGAAGTCCACATAGATGTCGGTGTCCAGGTCAAGGTCGTTGTCGGGAAGCACGTCGCCCAGGTCACCGCTGACGGTAGTCAGCAGCAGACGGTCTCCCTGTTCCTTAAATTCAATTACGTTGCGCACAAAAGTGTCGTATCGATGCTTTTCCAAATGGTTATAGGAATGGTGTCGGCATTGGCAGCCTCAAAGTCGGCCCCGATGCTCTCCAAGTAAGTGCAACTGACGCTGATTTGCGTCGTGTCGGAAGAAATTATCTGCACATCGTCTTCGTCATAGAAAGTGTCGTAGGCCAAGACGATGGGGTTGGAAGCAAAGTCCTCGCGTTCGGTAGCAATCGGTTCATCGTCGTCGGAACAAGAAGTGAATAACAGTGGGAGCAGTGTCAGCACCCACAAATGAAATGTCTTTTTCATATTTTGGGTCAATGTAATTTGTTTGCTTTGGTGAGTTTCAGCGCAAAAGTATGAATTATATTTTATAAACAAACCATTTGCGCTAAAATGAAGTGCTATAACTGCAGAAATTTTGAGCCTTCTTCTTTTCTGCTATCATTTTACAGTTTGTGACATTACACACAAGGAGGGCGTGCAGAAATCGGCACGCCCTCCTTGTTAACAAAACGAGTTTTCACCCCTTAGAGTACTTACAACAGATCTTCAAGGAAATCAGAGTTTCACCATCTGAGTGTGCTGTTCACCAAAGCGATTGGTGAATACCACCTTCACCTCTTTGGCACCATCGGCCGGCATTGCGCGGAACAGGTGTGGGGTAGGAACAGCCTGTGAACGATTCTTTTTCTGTGCTGCCACTGTTTCGTCGGCATCGGTAAATTGCTGCATATCGCCCATCAGTTTACCATCCTGATACCAAACCACCCGACACGCACTGTCCCAATCCCAGATGTTGGCAACCACACAGCTGCTCTGCGTGAGGAACTCACCTTTGCCATACAGGCGGAACTGATAACTGAAATCTCTGCGAGTACCTTTATAATGCCACTTCAGATTAGAGCCTTGTACATCCACCACCATGTAGCCATTGGGTGCTCCACACTGATTGACCCATCCGCTCCACCAAGTGCCACAAGCAGCACCAATGTTGTGTTCATACAGACTTTCAGACACTTCGTTGTTCTGTGCAAAGTGAGTGTGACCGCAGAACACGTGTACATTGTACCCCTTCAGCACCTCTTCCAATGCCTTGGCATTGCGAATGTTACCCCCGTTTGCAACCTTATTCCAGCCGGCTGCGTGCATGTTGACGATGACTAGCGAGCCTTTGGGCACATAGCGCAAGTCGTTCTTCAGCCACTCCAGCTGCTGACCGGTAAGTGACTCCATATACTTTTTGCCTCCAACATAATTCAAATTCTTCAGCGTGATAAAGTGCACCTTACCTATATTAAAGGAGTAATCGGTAGGACCAAAGTAGCGATGGTAGTACATTTCCCCATAAACCGGCGTACCCAAAGCCATGTTATGCAGATCCTGATACTGTTTCTCAAAATCGTGGTTACCAATGCACTGGAAGAAAGTAGCACCGGTGTTCTTCAGCGACTCTTTGTATTCTTCAAAAAGTGGCATATTGTCGAACACCAAGTCTCCCAGAGTCACGCCCACTACCTCACGCGCCTGCTTCAGCGAGTCCACCGTCTCCACCATGTCAGGCACAGTCTCCTGACGCCAGCGTTTCATATCTGCTGCAGTACGCACCTGGGGGTCAGAGACGGCAATAAAATAGAAGTCCTCCGGTTGCTGCTTACGCTTCTCCAACACAAAATCATGTTTGTTACCTTGGCCGGCCAACTTGCCTACCGGAATATAGAAGCCATCGGCCAGCCCCTCTTGCTGAGGCAACCGGTAAGCCGCCGGTGTAGAGATGGCCACAAACTTAGAGACGGCAGTATCTGTGGCAAGCGTCCAGTTACCCTTTCCGTTGGTCTTGGTAAAATGAATACCATCATTCACCACCACCCCGGAAACGCCCTTGCCCGAGTTATCAACCACACGACCGCTAAAGTTCAACACACTGCTCTGTGCCCATGCACCCATACAGGAGCAGCACAGCAACCAACTACACACAGTAAAGAATCTACTTTTCATTGTATTCAAGAATTAGATGTTTTTTAGAACTTGTTTTCGGGTACAAAGAAAAGAAAAATCTGTTTCATGTCAACTACAGAGATGTTACAATTCTGCAACAGAGAAGTTGAAAGAGGGTGACAGATGTAAACATTTATCCTCCAAACAGAGAAACCGGCCGAAACCAGAAACCAGCAATTTTTCTCCTTTTCTCATCTTTTTAGATAACGTAGCACGCTGTATTAAAGGGATGTAGAGAACACAAAAATTCCATTTCTTCCACACTTGTGCGGAGCACGCTGGACACAAGTGCGGAGTAAACGGGACACAAGTGTGGAGCACGCTCCGCACTTGTGTGGAACAAACGCCTTACAAGTGACAAAGAAAGGGATGATACGTCTGTAAAGAAAGCGGAAAAAAGAAGTCTTCTCAGCTATCCCCCAAAAGTCCCCTCAACTTCTCCCGAGGGGGAGTTTTGTAGTTACAATCATACCGGCCTTAACTTATAGCCAACGTCAACTTTAACTTATGAGCAGCGTTAGCCTAACTTATGACAAGATTTTCCTTGTCAAAAGATGATAGGAATTACCTCGCGATGGTAGAAGTATTACCGGCAGGCGGTAAGGTTTCTACCATCGCGAGGTAAAAAACAGCATGGTTAAGAGTGTGCAGTCTGCTATTCTTTACAAAGTATAACATGCTTCTCCCCATTTAATGAGCCAAAGATGCCCCAGCCATTTTCTACATTGGAATGAATGTATGAGCTTTCTGCAAAATCGTTATCTGAAGTAATGCGATAAATCATCATGCTTTTGTAATAAAGGTAGAAGTCCTTAGGCATTGACTGTAACTCTATAATCAAGTAACGCTTTTTCATGTCGCCGGCATTTACAACCGTATATGGAAGCCAAGACTTTACATCAAGCGTGTATTCTCCCCCATTAAACAGATGGTCATCAAACACATTGGAAAAATAAGCACTCCATCCTCCCCATCCACGAGCAATGCAAGTGTCTTTAAAAATCTCATCCTCAGACTTATATACATCTTGATAGTAATAATAATCATACTTTTCAACATACCCGGCATTTCTAACTTTCAGACGATAATAATTCTCCTCATCACCGGGATCTTTCAAACGTAGTTTAATATGGGCTACAGAATCAGATGCTGCTGTTATCGTCATAGGATTATTGGTTGACTCCACAGAAACAGGTTCATATCTTACTTCACAATTCAGTACCTCCAGTTGCTGGGCTTTCAACACTGTTGTTTCCGTCTTGATTCCTTCTCCATCATCCGAATCGGCTATTGATACCTGAATATGGTCTCCTTCTGCAGGTCGGTAATTACTATGATACATGTAAGTATTACTATTATATTATATTTCATTTCATACTGCTCACTTCCGTTTACCAATATGCTCACCTTAGCATATCTATAACTATACTCTTTCACCATTTCGTCATAGCTCCAGTCCTTCTCATCAGGATAGCTCCCACCAACTTGATGGTTCGGAATCCAGCAACCCAAGCCTTCACTATAGTAGTCACGTGGTATGATAACAGGAGCCTCCGAGGAGAGATATGACTTTGAAACATAAAGAGTAAGCAATGAGTCCGGGGTTGCTATGCCATTGATAACCAGTGTTCGTTTATCATCACCATTCAGCCCATCTAAATCAATAACCTTCTCACAAGAAAGGGTCATAAGAAGGGTTACTACTAAGACTACTATCCATTTTACTCGCTTCATACTCTTTAAAATTTAAGTGAATAACTGACTGAAGGCATGAAAGGAAGCAGGCAAACGCCTTTTAGCACTACTTTGTTTTTGTCATACCCCCAATAAACATTAGAAACATTCAAGCGATTGTACAGATTATAAATAGAAAAACTGAGCGTACTCTCTATACTCTTTCCAAACAGTTTGCCATTCATGTGGCAATTCATACTAACATCTAACCGATGTATGGCAGGCAATACATAGCCATTACGTTCTTTATAAGAACTCATAGGAAAGAATTTATAAATATGGTCGGGGAGATCCGGGGAAGGTGATTTTTCAAAGTTACCATGAATAAAGCTCACTCCACATAAATGACTACTATTATAACGTGAGTTCGGTATAAGAAAGTATCATAAAAAGTAGTGGGAGTGAAAATTTATTTGTATCTTTATAGTGTCAAAATCAAAGTGTTACAAATAAAAATCACTCCCATGACTGACGCAAATTTAATAGAAATATTCTGTA
>JAGATY010000082.1 GCA_017621035.1 Bacteroides sp.
AAATATTACATGCTTTACTCAACAAGGCATATTGTTACAAAACAAAATCAAGGCCTTTCGTAAGATTTTTTGGTTTATAATGGTTCCATTTGCTGAAAAATATATAATTTTGTAGCGGCAATCACATCTCTTATAAAGAGACTTTTCTTTTGCTCAACAATCCATCATTTATAAAGATTTCAATATCATGTTATTGGCTTTGTCGATAGCCTCTGTATCCAATGATGCAAGGTAGATGCGTGTCGTTGTCTCAGAGTCGTGCCCCATTCCCTCGCTGATGACCGACAGTGGAACATTCTTACTTCTAGCAATACTAGCCCAAGCATGGCGGGCAACATATAGAGTAAGCGAAACTGACAAGCCGAGTTCTTTACCTATGATTTTCAGACATCGGTTAATATTGTGGGCCGCATAGATATATTGTTTGCGTTCTTCTATTCCGCTAAGAGGTTTAATTATTGGCAACAGATAACCGGAGTGCGACGTATCGTATTTATCCACAATTTCTTGCATACACATCTCCCACTTGATGAACAGTTGCTGCCCGGTCTTGCGCCTGCGGTATGACAGTACCCCATTCTGCAAATCCTTTTTCCTGAGGTATGCCATATCCACAAAAGACATACCACGTGTATAAAAACTCAACAAAAACATATCACGGGCAAAATCGAATGCCGGATTCTTGGAAAAATCCATCTCCTTGATTCGTCTGACAACTTTAAGCGGTACGGCTCTCTTTACTGTCCTATCCACTCCCGTATAGACATATTTAAAGGGAAATCGCTGTGGTGTAAGCCCCTTTTCTACAGCCCGATTATACACTGCCCGAAGATTACGCATATAAAATGATGAAGAGTTAGGAGTTACACCACAATTCTTTAAATAAGCCTCATATGCCATCACCACATCAGAATCCAACTCATCCAGTCCCATATCCTTGTCCTCACGAAAGCGTTTAAAACTACATAAGGCTGACATGTATGTTTCTGAGGTACGAATTTTACCCATCGCCTTCATATTGGCAATGACACTTTTCATGAATAAAAACAGACTATTTGCAGAGGCAATGCCTGCAAACTCTGCTATCACTGCATCTGCAGTATAACTGCCTCCTCTATGTTCAAAACCGGAAATAATTCTATTAAAGCGTCTGATATCCAGTCGGATCTTATCACAAATATCCGAAAGATAGCGTTTCCTGTTTTCATCAAACTCAGGTAATACCACCTCCGACAAGTGGTGGTTCCACTCATAGCCGTAAAGATGGTAGCCCGTCTTCTGCTGACGGGTAACACGATTATGAATTACTTGATAGAAAATTGAACCTTGTCTGCCATCAACTGTCGACGGCCGGAATTTAATCTTTACTGTTGCCATGTCCCAATCAGAATTTGTTTTACAAAGAGGTTATCTTTTATCCTCTGTAATACATCAAAACTCCTGACCTTGTCCACAGACAATCAGCACACTTCCCTCCTACCGCAGCACTTCGTTTCCCTTGAGGGCTATTTCAGATTAAAATAATACGTTATTGTTCCTTGTTGATTATCCAGCCCGTCCACAGCATTGAAGACAGCCTTGCGTGCCGCATCTTCAGCTGCCTTACGCAGAGCAGAGCTGATGGTATTGGAGGTGCGATGGATGCTGGTAGCTATCACTTTACCGGCAGGGTTTACCGTGATGGACACCACCACTTTACCCTCTTCCTGAACGTTATACACCGGGCGAGGCAAGCCCTCCTTCCCAATAGAACGACCGCCCAGGCTGAATTCTCCATAACCGCCCACACCGGCAACAGCACCGGAGAGTGCATTTCCTTTATCCGAGCCTTGCAGTCCCTCTCCTTCAGTAGTCCCTTTACTCCCCATCTTGGCACCCTTACCAAACGCTCCGGCCACTCGTTTTCGGGCAGCCTCTTCTGCCTCTTTCCGCTTACGCGCAGCTTCTGCCTCAGCTAAAAGGCGCTCTTCCTCAGCCTTTTCTTCAGCCGTTTTCTGCTTGACTTCAGTTTTCTTCTCAGCCGCAGACTTAGGGGCTATGGCAACCGATTCTTCTAAATCTTGTGTCAGCATTTCGGCTTCATCCGGTGTTTCCGGAGCCATTTCCTCCACCTCCGGCACAACATCCACCTCTACCAGCGACGGGTCTGCCAAGCCTGCAGCGTCAGGAAGTTCTCCAAGCATGACCGGTAAGCCATCCTCCTCCGGAGCCTTCGGTACAGTGAAACCCATCAACAACAGAAAGGCCACAACCAGCAGATGCACCAGCAGTGCACCACCTATACCGATATATTTTCCTTTCTGCTTCTGTTCCATACGTGTTAGCCGGTAAGATTTCAAGTTTATGAACTCACAATGCCCTCTACTCCCTCCATCGGAAAGATTCTATTTTCCCTCCGGCGGACGGGTAGCCAGCACCATCTTAAACTTATTTTCGTTTGCAATGTTCAGAACCTTAACGATTTCGCGATAAGGAACACTCTCATCAGCATACAGGGCCACATACATTTCCGGCTCCTTAGCTGCACACTGCCGGAGAAAATCGGGCAACGCCTCCAGCGCCAGTTGCTGCTCTTTATCGTTACCAAAGGCAGCATAGTAATTCAGTTCCTTATCTATAATAACCCGCGTCAGAGGCTTGGCCGACGTCTGCTGTTTTCCTTGCGGAAGCAGAACCTTGATG
The DNA here is from genome assembly GCA_017621035.1 of Bacteroides sp. Classification (GTDB taxonomy): domain Bacteria; phylum Bacteroidota; class Bacteroidia; order Bacteroidales; family Bacteroidaceae; genus Bacteroides. The sequence continues at coordinate 2,683 of JAGATY010000082.1, forward strand.
GCATTGGGAGAGACCATCGTAGAGGTTATCATGAAGAATATCAGTAACAAGAAGATGACATCCGTCATGGAGGCCATACTGAAAGCGGGCGATATTTTAGCTCTGCGTTTTAACACTTCGCATCCTCGTTTTTACTTTCCAACAAATCCATGAAAGCCATTGTCTTAGCCTCCATCTTGCTCACCACCCCATCAATCAGTGTCACCAGGTAGTTGTAAGCAAACATGGCAATGATACCCACTACCAAACCACCTACCGTGGTAATCATAGCCTCATAGATGCCGCCTGAAAGTAGAGTGATATCAATATTGTTTCCGGCATTGGCCATCTCAAAGAAAGCGCGTACCATACCGGTTACCGTACCCAAGAAACCTATCATCGGGGCACCGCTGGAGATTGTAGCCATAATGGTCAGTCCCTTTTCCAGCTTTGCCACCTCCATGTTTCCCACGTTCTCAATGGCAGCCTGCACATCATTGGCCGGACGTCCCAGACGTCTGATACCCTTCTCTATCATGCGTGCTGCCGGAGTGTTGATGGCATGGCAATAAGCAATGGCAGCCTTTATCTCGCCGGTAAGGATGTAATCCTTGATGCGCTCCATAAACATGGGGTCTTCCTTACCCGCCTTGCGAATAACATAGTTGCGCTCAAACAGGATATAGAAGCATAGCAGTGAGAGCACTCCCAGCACAACCATAATCCAGCCCCCTTTCAGAGCCATATCCCACAGATTCATCTCCTCCGGTGCTCCCAGGGGTGTCAGTACCGGATTGGCATCAACCAAAGTATCCGTCAGAAGCGGGGCTGCCTGTAGCAGCAACAGCAATGTATTCATCAGCGAAGGCAATTTTTATATTCTTCAATTGTTTGTTTCAGTCCCAGATAAAGTGCATCGCTAATTAAAGCATGGCCAATCGACACTTCATCCAGCCAAGGAATATTCTTATAGAAGTAATTCAGATTCAACAGACTTAAATCATGGCCTGCATTCAGTCCCAATCCCAGGTTGCGAGCCACTTTGGCCGCCTCCACAAAAGGAGCTACAGCAGCCTCGCGGTCTTTGGCATATGCTGACGCATAAGGCTCGGTATAGAGTTCTACTCTGTCTGCGCCGGCTTTTGCTGCATACTCCACCATCTCTGCATCAGCTGCAACAAAAACAGAGGTACGGATGCCGGCCTCATTGAAACCGTCCAGTACCTCACTTAAGAACGATTGGTGTGTTTTGGTATCCCAACCGGCGTTAGAGGTCAACTGGGCAGGGCTGTCGGGTACCAATGTCACCTGATGAGGCTTCACTTTCAGTACCAAATCAACAAACTCAGGAGAAGGGTAGCCCTCAATATTGAATTCTGTGCGTAACAGAGGACGCAAGTCGTACACATCTTTTCTACGTATATGTCTCTCATCCGGCCGCGGATGAACTGTTATACCGTCAGCCCCAAAGGCTTCACAATCCAAAGCTGCCTTCACAACATTAGGCACATCACCGCCTCGCGCATTTCGCAGAGTAGCTATTTTATTGATATTTACGCTTAATTTTGTCATAATTTGGTTTATAGTTTGGGGGCAAAAGTACAAATAATAGCAATATGTTTCGTGTTATCTAAGAAAAAAATAGCATCTTTGCCTCCCAAACAAGAAAGACTGAGAATATGAAATTTGCCATTATCGGAAACGTTTATCAAGCTCACAAATCATTCCATGCCGCTAACCTGTTCCGCATCTTGCAGCAGAGGGGGGCAGAACTGTGCATCTGCAGAAAGTTTTACCACTTCCTTACGCAAGAACTTCAACTGAATATTCCTGATGCAGAGCTGTTTGATGATGAAGCTTTTCAGGCCGATATGGTACTCAGCATCGGTGGAGACGGAACCTTTCTGCAGGCAGCCAGCCGAGTGGGCAACAAAAACATCCCTATCCTTGGCATCAACACCGGGCGCCTAGGTTTCCTGGCTGACATTTCTCCCGAAGAGATGGAGAAGACCTTTGACGAAATCTACCGGTATCATTATAAGGTGGAAGAGCGCAGTGTGTTGCAGCTAAAAAACAGTGGCGAGCCACTCTTTGAATCGCCCTATGCCCTGAACGAAATAGCCATTCTGAAGCATGACAGTTCCTCTATGATTGCCATACACACTGCCATCAACGGTGCACCGCTCACCACCTACCAAGCTGACGGACTGGTGATTGCCACCCCTACCGGCTCTACTGCCTACTCACTCAGTGTGGGAGGCCCCATCATCGTTCCCCAAAGCAACGCCATCTCACTCACACCCGTAGCACCACACAGTCTGAACGTGCGCCCCATCGTCATCTGTGACGACTGGGAAATCACCCTAGACATCGAGAGTCGCAGCCACAGCTTCCTCGTAGCCGTAGATGGCCGCAGCATCTCCTGCAAAGAGGGTACCCGACTCAGTATCTCCAAAGCCGACTACAGTATCAAGGTCGTAAAGCGTCCCGACCACCTCTTCTTCAACACCCTCCGCCACAAAATGATGTGGGGGGCGGATATTCGGTAACCCTACACCAATAATATCAAGGTTTCCTGTCTTCATATCCGGCAAACAGTGTTTCAAGGCAGCTTCACAAAAGCCCTTCTGCATAGTTTATAGACAGACGCCTTTTTACATTTTCACACCCACACAGTAGTATTGACCTTGTACTAACATTCTCTATTTACACAGTAACACCAACTGCTTCAAGCAGGCACCATCGCCTATATCCATTAGATATTGGTTCGATATATCTATGATATATCCTCAGAAAACCAGCTATTTATCGAATATATATCGAAGCAATATCAAATGTATAAAAAAGGAATAACGGGGAAGGTAGGGAGAGGATGCGGGGAAGAGGAGAGGGTAAAAGAGGAAGGGAAAGAGGAGAGCATTGGCTGTTTACAGGTTATAAATCAGTCAATAGTGAAACGTATATTTCTAAATTGCAAATGATAAATCAATAGATTGTAAATCGTAATTCAGTAGATTGTAAATTGTAATTCAATAAATAGTAAATCGTAAATCAATAAATTGTAAATAGTAAATCAATAAATTGCAAATAGCCAACTCTTTCTTGTAGGGCATAAAAAAAGCAGGAAGTCGTTGGGAGACTTCCTGCTGAGTGTTGGAGTACTAGGATTCGAACCTAGAATGACAGGACCAGAATCTGTAGTGTTACCATTACACCATACTCCAATTATTTCCTTTTTGCGCTGCAAAGTTACAAGGTTTTTAGAGAACCACAAAAGAAAAAATGTTTTTTTTTGATTTTATGCTTGTACTCGACCCATCGGAAGGAGAGAAAAACATTTCCAAGAAGGGGGAGCGGAAGAATGCTGAGATAAAATTGAGACTGCTTCTAAAAAAAAGCAAAAAAGCTAATAGTTTTCAGATTTTGCGTGTTTGATAGAAGAAAAGGACGTATCTTTGCCAACTCTTTAAATATAATAATGTATAATGAACGAGACAAAAGAACTGATTCAACATATCATAGATGGTATTCAGGAGAAGAAAGGCAGCAAGATTGTGGTGGCTGACCTTACTCAGATTGACGACACCATCTGTAACTATTTCATCATCTGCCAGGGGAATTCCCCCAGTCAAGTAACCACCATTGTAGAATCTATCAGAGAATTTACCCGCCTGCATGCCAACAGCAAGCCGCTCGCCATCGACGGATTACGGAATGCCGAATGGGTTGCCATGGATTATGCAGACATATTGGTACACGTATTCCTGCCCGAGCCACGGCAGTTTTATAATCTGGAACACTTGTGGGCAGATGCCAAACTAACCGAAATACCCGACCTGGACTAAATTTGTATGGAAAAGAAAAACGAAAAGCAACAAGCTCCCAAAGGGAATATGCCTAAGTTCAACCTCAGCTGGTTGTACATGATTATCGCCATGATGCTAATCGGGCTGTGGATGACTAACGAAGCCGGTAACACCAGCAGAGAAATATCGTATGACGAGTTTCAGCAGCATGTGCGCAACGGATATATCAACAAAGTAATTGGTTATGATGACAACACGGTAGAGGCTTTCATCAAGCCTGAGCACGTGAAGGATGTATTCAAGAACGATTCAAACCGTGTTGGACGCTCTCCTTTCGTCATTACAGAGGCTCCGGCACGTGAGAACCTTGGTAATTTTCTGGAAAAGGAGAGAGAGCTGTCACACTTCGACGGTTCCATCAATTACAAGCGTAAGCAAAACTTTTGGGGTGCCTTGTTCTGGCAAATCTTCCCCATTGCCCTGATTATCGGTTTCTGGATATTCATCTCACGTCGCATGTCCGGCGGAGGAGGTGGCGGTGGCCTTGGTGGCGGCATCTTCAGTGTGGGCAAGTCTAAAGCTCAACTCTTTGAAAAGGGAGGTGCTACCCGAGTGACCTTTAAAGATGTTGCCGGACTGGCAGAGGCCAAACAGGAGGTGGAAGAGATTGTTGAGTTCTTGAAAGAGCCGCAGAAATATACCGACTTGGGTGGAAAGATTCCTAAGGGAGCCTTGCTGGTAGGCCCTCCGGGTACCGGTAAGACATTGTTGGCCAAGGCTGTAGCCGGAGAGGCCAATGTACCGTTCTTCTCACTGGCAGGTTCCGACTTTGTAGAGATGTTTGTGGGTGTGGGTGCCAGCCGTGTGCGCGACCTATTCCGACAAGCCAAAGAGAAAGCTCCTTGTATTATCTTCATCGACGAGATAGATGCCGTGGGTCGTGCCCGTGCCAAAGCGGCTGCGATGGGGGGAAATGACGAGCGCGAGAATACCTTGAACCAATTGCTGACCGAAATGGATGGTTTCGGCTCCAACAGTGGTATCATCATTCTGGCAGCCACCAACCGAGTAGATGTGCTGGATAAGGCACTGTTGCGTGCCGGACGTTTCGATCGTCAGATTCACGTGGATTTGCCAGACCTGAATGAACGTAAAGAGGTGTTTGGTGTTCACCTGCGCCCCATCAAGATAGACAGCAGTGTAGAGATAGATTTGCTGGCTCGTCAGACCCCGGGTTTCTCGGGAGCCGATATTGCCAACGTCTGCAATGAAGCCGCACTGATTGCTGCCCGCCACGGGAAGAAGTATGTCAGCAAACAAGACTTCCTGGATGCGGTAGACCGTATTGTAGGAGGCTTGGAGAAGAAGACCAAGATTACCACTGAGGCTGAGCGTCGTTCCATTGCTATCCATGAAGCCGGTCACGCTAGCATTTCCTGGCTGTTGGAGCATGCCAACCCGCTGATTAAAGTAACTATCGTTCCACGCGGACGGGCATTAGGTGCCGCTTGGTACCTGCCGGAGGAGCGACAAATCACCACTAAAGAACAGATGCTGGACGAAATGTGCGCCACCCTGGGTGGACGTGCAGCAGAAGACCTTTTCCTGGGTCGTATCTCTACAGGGGCAATGAATGACCTGGAGCGTGTCACCAAGCAGGCATACGGCATGACAGCCTACCTGGGTATGAGCGATGCATTGCCCAACCTCTGTTACTACAACAACGACGAGTACTCTTTCAATCGCCCGTATAGTGAGAAGACAGCCGAACTGATTGATGCTGAGGTGAAGAAGATGGTCAACGAACAGTATGAGCGTGCCAAGCAGATTCTCTCCGACAACAAAGAGGGTCACAACCGACTGGCTCAGTTACTTATCGAGAAGGAGGTCATCTTTGCTGAAGACGTTGAAGCCATCTTTGGCCCTCGTCCGTGGGCATCACGTTCCGCCGAGGTAATGGATGCCAACAAGATTTCTGCCGAGCTGAAGAGAGCTGAGGAGCAGCAAGAAGAGCGTGCAGAAGAGACAGAGAAAGAGATCAAAGAGAAAGAAGAATCTAACGCAACCAAAGAATAAGCCATGAAGAATTTTATCACACGTGCCATTACCGGCATTCTGTTTGTCGTTGTATTGGTGGGCTGTATCTTATACAACCCGCTCTCGTTTGGAGTACTGTTTACTCTTATCTGTGCCCTGAGCGTGCACGAGTTTGCCCACCTGGTGAATCAGAGCGGCAAAGTCTCCATTAACAAGACTGTTACAGCCCTGGGAGGTGCCTACCTCTTTCTGGCAGTGATGACCTACTGCATGCAGCAAGGCCCCGGCGCGCGCGTGTTCCTCCCCTACTTGGTGCTGTTACTCTACCTGATGATTGCAGAGCTTTATCTGAAGAAGGAGAACCCCATCGAGAACTGGGCTTTCAGCACACTGAGCCAGTTCTATGTAGCCTTGCCGTTTGCGTTGCTGAATGTACTGGCATTTCACTTCAACCCGACAGAAGGAACGGTAAGTTACAACCCCATCCTTCCGCTCTCCATCTTTGTATTCATTTGGTTGAGTGACACAGGCGCTTACTTGGTAGGCTCTCTGATTGGCAAGCACCGTCTGTTTGAGCGCATCTCCCCGAAGAAGTCTTGGGAAGGAAGCATCGGTGGAGCCGTTCTTTCCATAGCTTCCTCCTTTGCGTTTGCTCATCTCTTCCCCTTCTTGACTACTCCACAATGGGCAGGACTGGCAGCCGTAGTGGTGCTGTTTGGAACTTGGGGCGACCTGACTGAGTCACTGATGAAACGCCAGCTAGGCATTAAAGACTCCGGAAACATTCTCCCCGGTCACGGCGGTATGCTGGACAGATTCGACAGTGCCCTCATGGCCATCCCCGCAGCTGTTGTCTATCTATATGTATTGACGCTGCTGTAAGAATTGGCCAGAGAAATAAAGAAGTTTTCATTAGCCCAATCGGCATTATAGAGAAATGAAAAAGATAGTAATATTTATTCTAGTAGTATTATCTGCTATTTATGCACAGGCTCAAACAGATAGCATAGGCGTTTACTCAGTCAGCAACGGTGTAATTACTAAAATTGAGGTTTTAAACTACAACCAAACTAAGATAAGTGGCGGGCTGAGAAGTAAAGCCAAGTTAGTGTTTGATAATGCAACCAGCGTAAACCGTGTTAGCAGCCCTGCAACTTTCCGTTTATATTTTGGCACACCATCTCCTTACGATGTTGCGAAATACTATATGTTTACACCTTCTTACTCTGCAAAAGATTTCAGCATAGGCAAATTTGAAGTTAAAAAGGGTAAGCGATATCTAACTACTGCAACAGTTTCTATTATAGGTTCTAAGGTTGGTGCTGACAAGGCAAAGGATGTAAATATTGAATATAGGCAATTACGAAATAATGTCTATGAGTTCACAATAACGGGGCCTGCCGGCGAATACTGTATCATGCCTATTATCAATGGCATAGGTGGATATACCGGTGTTTTTGATTTTACGTTAGAATGAAAAAGATAGCATTCGTACTGTTTACTGTTCTTTCTCTGGTGTCGTGTTCCAAAGAGGAAAACAACATAACACCCACAGATGGACAATATGTGGGGTATGTTGAGTATAGCAACGATAATAATGACTACAATACCACGTTTTGCTTGACATTAGAAAACGGGGAATGCACTGATTTTATAATCTATAACAGTGCAGAATACTTTAACTACTATAGGCCTGCCGACATTAGTACCAAAGGAAGTTATCCAAAGTACACGTACCGGATAAACGATTTTACGGTTCAAGCACAGTTTTCAGGTTTTGAGAGCTTTACAGCTAACCTTTCCGGCACATTACGCACCCACAAAGACAATATGCCCACACTCATAGGTGAAGTGTACAAAAGTATAGCCGTAGAAGCCTCTAACGTACATTTTCAATTAGACAATACACCATTGGATGCAAACGGGGACGGTTTGTTGGATAGTAAACAATAACACATCCCTTCAGCAAATAAAGTTCTACTCACCGCAAGTCCTTAGCGCATAGGAATCTAATGCTCCATCGCCTACACAAACAAGAAGAATGAAACACTTCTTGTGAGTTTTAGTAATAAACGAAAGTAGAGCTAAGCTTTTGGAAGAAGATATTGTCAAACTCTTTTCTTCACCTTATTCTCCATATTTCTTTCACCTTTTCAGCAAAGCCACCATCTGTTTGGCTGCGTGGCGGGGAGCACCGGCTTCACCCAGACGGGAGGAGAGGTAGTCGTAGCCGGTTAGCATTTGTTGGCGATAGGACTCGTCGTGAAGAAGGCGCTGTAACTCTTGGCGGACGTGTGCAACAGTCATGGTGTCGGCCACCAACTCTTTCACTACTTCTTTGTCTGCAATCAGATTGACCAGCGAGATGTATTTCACCTTCAGTATTTTACGCTTCAGGTAAGCCACCAGTTTACCCAATGGTGTGTGGTAACAAACGGCTTGCGGCACGCGGAAGAGTGCTGTCTCCAAAGTTGCTGTGCCGGATGTTACCAGCGCGGCTGTGGCGTGTTGCAGCAAGGGATAAGTCTGATTGAAGAGAATAGTGAGAGGTGCATCGCCCACATACTGTTTGTAATACTCCGGAGCAATACCCGGAGCACCGGCCAGCACCAACTGATACTCCGGAAAAGCTGAAGCGGCACGCAACATGTCGGGCAGATTGTCTTTGATTTCCTGCTTCCGACTGCCGGCCAGCAAGGCAATGATAGGCTTTTCAGAGAGTCCGTGCTTCCGGCAGAACTCGCCCCGCGTCTCCCGATAGCCGGCCTTGAAGGCCACCACCTCATCCATCGTCGGATTGCCCACATAGTGAATAGGATAGTTATGTTTCCCCTGGAAGAACTCTACCTCAAAAGGAAGGATGGAGAAGAGTTCATCCACATCACGTTTGATGTTCTTGATGCGGTACTCTTTCCAAGCCCATATCTTCGGGGAGATGTAGTAATAGACAGGGATGGAGGTGTTGGCGTGTACAAACTCAGCAATACTCAGGTTGAAACCGGGATAGTCCACCAGTATCAGCACGTCAGGCTTCCAGGCAAGAATATCCTGCTTGCAACGCTTCATGTTTGCAAAGATGGTGCGCAGATGCAGTAACACCGGGATGAATCCCATGTATGCCAGCTCCTTATAGTGCTTTACCTGCGTACCGCCCACGGCTGCCATCAGGTCACCGCCAAAGAAACGGAACTCTGCCTGCGGGTCTTCTTCCTTCAGGGCAGTCATCAAGTGCGAGGCGTGCAGGTCGCCGGAGGCTTCACCAACTATCAAGTAATATTTCATGAGCAATAAAATGTGGAGAGAGGGGGGATCACTTAAACCACTCTTTCAGTTCCTCCATCAGTCCGTAGGCGGTAGCGTCCACAGTGGTGGGAGTGATGGCAATGTATCCGTTGTTCAGAGCCCAGTGGTCTGTCTCCTCACAGTCCGGCTCGGCGTTCTCAAAGTTACCGGTCAGCCAGTAGTAATGTGAGTCATTTTTGTGAGCCAGGTTTTCCCATTCGTTCACCCACTGCCCCTTGGTCTGACGGCAGATGCGTACACCTTTCAGTTCTTCTGTTACAGGGATGTTCACATTGAGACAGGTCAACGCCGGCAATCCTTTCTCCAGCACTTGCGCAGCAATGTTGCGGATGTAAGGACCTGCTGCGGTAAAGTCGGGGTTCAAGCCATGGTCACAGATGGAGAAGCCGATGGCGGGAATACCTTTCAAGCAGCCCTCAATCACCACACCCATAGTTCCCGAGTAGTGTACGTTGACGGAAGAGTTGTCTCCATGATTGATACCGCCCACTACCAAGTCAGGTTTACGATCGAGCACCGTGTGGAAAGCCAGCTTCACACAGTCGGCCGGAGTGCCGGAGCATTTATAAACAGTTATACCGGGCACACGGCGTACCAACTGATAATGAATCGGTTCGGCTGCCGTCAGTGCACAAGCATATCCGGAGCGAGGCCCGTCGGGAGCCATAATTACAATATCGCCCAGCGGGCTTAAGAATCTCACCAACTCGGCAAGCCCTTTGGCGGCAATGCCATCATCATTGGAAATAAGTATCAACGGTCTTTGTTGTTCCATGTTTCTTTACGCTTTTGGTGGGAGAAGAGAAGGTGCTCTCAGTGTTTACCGGCATGACAGACCGTCACCACTGGAGGCAATCTACTCCCGAATTTGTTAAATAGTCGCGGCAAAATTAGAGAAAAAGAGAGAAATAACCTACTTTTGTCGCGCCCAACAAAGAAAAAGATACTTATGGATATATTTCTCATTACCCTTGGCATTCTTTGTCTGCTTGTCGGACTAGCCGGTTGCGTGTTACCCATGTTACCCGGGCCACCGGTTGCATACGCTGCTCTCATTCTGTTGGAACTCAGCTCCAAAGGAGACTTTACCACTTATCAACTTTGCTTTTGGCTCTTTCTGGTAGTAGCCATACAAGTGATGGACTACTTCATTCCCATGCTTGGCACCAAATATAGCGGTGGCAGTGCGTGGGGAAACAGAGGTTGCCTGGCCGGCACACTGATAGGACTCTTATTCCTGCCCTGGGGCATTGTGCTGGGTCCCTTCCTGGGAGCCGTTATCGGTGAAATGCTGGGCGGACGCAACACTCACGAGGCCCTGAAGGCAGGCTTCGGCTCACTGCTGGGTTTCCTGCTTGGGACAGTAGCCAAGTGTGTGTTGTGCAGTTACTTCATCTGGATTTTTATAGAGGCACTAGTATAAAGAATAGGATGCAGACATAAAATCAAGACAGACCAAGTTTCAATTTAAAAGCTCCGTGTCTTTGTGTCTCTGTGTTCCAATCAAAACCATTCCAAGACAACTACTTACAGAAAACACTCGGCAGACTAGCGTTCAACAGGCGGCAGACTCTTGTTTCTGTGCCGGAAGTTTTGTACCTTTGCTGCACAAGATGCCAACTTGTGCTACACAAGATGCCATCTTGTGCAACATGAGATGCCATCTTGTGCAGGAGCAGAACCTGTGTGGAGGCAAGGCCGGCTTATTTTGCCCCCTCACCGGAATAAGAGATTTGCTCAGGCCGACCAAGTGGCATCCGGCTATTCTACTAACTTTTTTAAAATTTATTGCATTATGGGAATGATTTACCTAGTAAGAAAGAAAGTCTTCCAAACTAAGGAGGGACTGAAAGAACTCTATTATGCCGTGCAGCGCACACTTCAGGCGCGTGGCGGAGTAACCAATGAAAAGCTGGCACGACGCATGTCGCAACGCAAAGGTATGACTGAAGGCGATGTGCTGAGTGTACTGAGCGACCTACCGGTGTTCATCGAGAAAGCATTGCGAGAGGGAGAATCGGTCACCATCCGTGGGCTTGGCACCTTCAATCTGGCCATTACCAGCCCCGGCTGTGAGTGTCCGGACGACGTGATGCCCGGTAAAGTGGAGGTCTCGCGCGTCTACTTCAAACCCGACCGTGGGCTTGTGCAACGCCTGCGCGGGGATATGGAATTCATCCGCTACCCACTCAGCAAGTACTTTCCCCACGACCAGCTGAAGCCCGAAACACTCAAACGTGAAAAGGCAGAAGCAGTGGCGGAAACCGAGAAAGCGGTGTGAAAGACGCAAAATAAGTCTTAATCTTCTGCAAGCTAGCTCCAAAAGAGCTAGCTTTTCAATTTAAATATGTATATTTGCCCGATTTAAAAGAGGCAGGAGAATCGTGCAGTTATTAACAAAATTGGTGACTTATCAACCGTTTCTGCATTCTTTCTCCCTCCGAGGAGGCACAAATGAGAAATAATCGCTTATTTCGCCGCCGATAAAACTAAAGCACATATGGGAAAGATTATTGCAATGGCAAACCAAAAAGGAGGCGTGGGGAAAACCACTACAACCATCAATCTGGCCGCCTCGCTTGCCACTTTGGAGAAAAAAGTATTAGTCGTGGATGCCGACCCACAGGCCAATGCCTCGTCGGGACTTGGTGTGGACATCAAGCAGGCTGCTTGCACCATCTACGAATGCCTTATCAATCAGGCCGACGTGCGCGAGGCTTTGCACGACACCGAGCTTGAAACACTGAAGGTCATCTCCTCACACATCAACCTGGTGGGCGCCGAAATAGAGATGCTTAACCTGAAGAACAGGGAAAAGATTCTGAAAGGAGTGCTGGCACCTTTGAAGGAAGAGTTCGACTATATCCTGATTGACTGCTCTCCCTCGCTTGGCCTGATTACCGTTAACGCACTGACGGCAGCAGACTCGGTGATTATTCCCGTACAAGCTGAGTACTTTGCACTGGAAGGTATCAGTAAACTGCTGAACACCATTAAAATCATTAAGACAAAGCTCAACCCGAAGCTGGAGATTGAAGGCTTCTTGCTGACCATGTTCGACTCTCGTCTGCGTCAGGCCAACCAGATTTACGACGAGGTGAAACGCCACTTCCAGGAGCTGGTATTCAAGACAGTAATCCAACGCAACGTGAAGTTGAGTGAGGCTCCCAGCTACGGCCTGCCCACCATTCTGTATGATGCAGACTCCTCCGGAGCACGCAACCACATGGCACTGGCCAAGGAAATATTGGAAAGAAACAACTGATAGACTGAAATATGGCACCAAAAAGAAACGCATTAGGGCGAGGACTCGACGCATTGTTATCCATGGATGACGTGCAGACCGAAGGCTCCAGCTCCATCAACGAAATAGAACTGGCAAAAATCAAAGCCAACCCCAACCAGCCACGTCGGGAGTTTGCACCCGAAGCTCTGCAAGAGCTGGCCGACAGCATTCGCGAAATAGGCATCATCCAACCCATCACCCTGCGCAAACTAAGCGATGATGAGTATCAGATTATTGCCGGCGAACGTCGCTTCCGTGCTTCTCAACTGGCAGGCTTAGAGACCATTCCGGCCTACATCCGCACCGCCGATGATGAGAACGTGATGGAGATGGCGCTCATCGAAAACATACAACGTGAGGATCTGAACGCCGTGGAAATTGCCCTGGCCTATCAGCACCTGATGGAGGCTTACAACCTGACGCAAGAGCGGTTGAGCGAGCGTGTGGGAAAGAAGCGTGTCACCATCACCAACTACCTGCGTCTGCTGAAGTTGCCGGCACCCATTCAGATGGGGCTTCAGAACAAGTTGATTGACATGGGACACGCCCGTGCACTTGTCACCCTGAACGATCCCAAGCTGCAGGTAAAACTCTTTGAAGAGACCGTGCAACACCACTACTCCGTGCGTAAGATAGAAGAGCTGGTGAAAGAGCTTCAAGAGGGCAAGAGCGTTAAAAGCGGCAGTCAAACACTAACCCCGAAACGCAGCCGGATGCCCGAGGAGTTTAACATGCTGAAGCAACAACTCTCCGGTTTCTTCAACACCAAAGTACAACTTACCTGCTCCGAAAAGGGAAAGGGTAAAATCAGCATTCCTTTCAATAACGAAGAAGAACTAGAGCGCATCATCGGCATACTTGATACGCTGAAGAAGTAATGAAGAGAAGAACAAGATATAACAAGCTCCTGATAGTCCTGCTGCTCTGCCTTGTGCAGATGGCAGGCTTTACAGCTTATGGACAGACACGTCCGCGTGCCGCAGCCCGCAGGCAACACCTGCAACTGAAGGACAGCCTCGGCCCGGTAGTACTGCCCGTTACCCAACCGCAAGAGAGAGACAGCCTGGCCATGGCCGACAGCATTCACAACGAGAACAAGAAGAAACTGTTGGAGATGACCTCTGCGCCCACACTGCAGCCACAACCCGTATCGACCGACAGCCTGCAACAAGCACTGAATCAGAAGAAGTGGATTCCTAACCCAACGAAAGCTACTTGGTTGGCACTGGTGATTCCCGGTGGCGGACAAATCTACAACCGGAAGTATTGGAAACTGCCCATCTTCTACGGCGGCTTTGCCGGTTGTGCCTATGCACTGACCTGGAACAATAAGATGTACAAGGATTACATGCGTGCCTACAAGGACATGATGAACATAGGACGCGAGGCGAGCAGCATACAGGACTTGCTTCCGCCCGGCTACAACATCTCTGACACGCAGCTTTCCGAACTGTTGAAGAAACGCAAAGACACATACCGACGCTACCGAGACATGAGCATCTTCGCCTTCGTAGCCGTCTATCTACTCTCTGTGGTGGATGCTTACGTAGACGCAGAGCTATCTAATTTCGACATCGGCCCCGACCTCAGTATGAAAGTGGAACCGTCTGTCATCAACAACAAGATGAGCGGCTCATCGAAAAACTCGGTAGGCGTGCAATGCAGTTTCCGTTTCTGACCGCAGCAAACAAGTAACCCGATACCCCTAACAATCCAACAAGAATCATACACATGAAAAGAATCATCCGCATCTGTTACATAGCATTGACAACCCTGCTCCCCTTACAGGAGCTTATGGCACAAGAGAGTGTCAGCGTTCGCATCCGTGAAAACGGAGTGGAGCGCACCGATACCATCGACCTGCCCAAGAGCATGACTTATCCGCTGGACAGTCTGCTTGTGGACTGGAAAGCCAAAAACTACATCAGCGTCAACCAAGAGTGTAGTACCAGCGCCGAGAATCCTCAGTTTAGCGACTCGGTCTACATCGACCGCCTCTCTCGCATGCCGGTAGTGATGGAGATGCCCTATAACGAAATTGTGCGCGCCTGTATTGACCGTTACACCGGCCGCCTGCGTAATCACGTGGCCTTTATGCTGAGTGCCTGCAACTTCTATATACCCATCTTTGAACAAGCATTGGATGCCTATGACTTGCCCATGGAACTGAAGTATCTGCCCATCATTGAATCGGCTCTGAATCCCTCGGCCACCTCACGTGCCAAAGCGCGTGGCTTGTGGCAGTTCATGCTGAAGACGGGAAAGATTTATGGTTTGGAAAGCAACAGTTATGTGGATGACCGCTGTGACCCCATCAAGTCTACCTGGGCTGCCGCACGCCACCTGAAGGATCTTTATGACATCTATAAAGACTGGAACTTGGTGATTGCCGCCTACAACTGTGGCCCCGGAAACGTAAACAAAGCCATCCGCCGTGCCGGAGGGAAAACAGATTACTGGGAAATATATAACTATCTTCCCCGCGAAACACGTGGCTATGTGCCGGCCTTCATCGCTGCCAACTATGTGATGACTTACTACTGCAAGCACAACATCTGCCCGATGGAGACCAACATTCCGGCAGCTACCGACACCGTGATGGTGAGCCGCAACTTGCACTTTGAGCAGGTAAGCGACCTCTGTGGCGTAGACCTGGAGCAGTTGAAGAGCCTCAACCCGCAGTACAAGCGGAACATCATTCCCGGAGAAAGCCAACCTTACGCATTGCGCCTGCCACAAGAGGCCATCAGTACTTTCATCGAGTTGCAAGACACCATTTACAACCACCGTCAACAAGAGTTATTCAAGAACCGAAGGATTGTCAACGTGTCTGACAACAGTCGTAAGGCCGTAAAAGGCAAAGGGGAACTTACCTACCACAGGATACGCAACGGGGAGAACTTGGGAAGCATAGCCCGCCGTTATGGAGTGACCGTCAGACAAATCCAGCAGTGGAACGGTATGAGCAATACCCGCATCACAGCCGGTAAGCGTTTGAAGATATACAGATAAAACCCTGAACAGCAAGAAAGGAGAAGGCATGACGGAGGAAATCAAAGAGAAGGAGAGAGCCGAAGAGTTACTTATCGAGCAGACTTTCCATGAGTTGCTAGAGGACTATCTGGCAACCAAGCACCGTAAGCGGATGGAAATCATCACCAAAGCCTTCAACTTTGCCAACCAGGCACACAAAGGAATCAGACGACGCTCGGGGGAACCATACATCATGCACCCACTGGCTGTAGCCAAGATTGTGTGCAACGAAATCGGGTTAGGCTCTACTTCCATCTGTGCCGCACTGCTGCACGACGTTGTGGAAGACACGGAATACACCATTGAAGACATTGAGGACATCTTTGGTAGTAAGATTGCACAGATTGTTGACGGACTGACCAAGATTTCTGGAGGTATCTTTGGCAATCGTGCCTCTACACAAACGGAGAATTTCAAGAAGCTGTTGCTGACCATGAGTGATGACATTCGTGTCATTCTCATCAAGATGGCAGACCGATTACACAACATGCGCACCCTCGGCTCCATGCTCCCCAGCAAGCAGTACAAGATTGCCGGCGAAACGCTCTACATCTACGCACCACTGGCTAACCGCCTCGGTCTCTACAAGATTAAGACTGAGTTGGAGAATCTCAGCTTCCGCTACGAACATCCGGAGAAGTATAAAGAGATAGAGGACAAACTGGCTGCCTCGGCTCCCGAACGCGAAAAGGTCTTCACTGACTTTACAGCCCCCATCCGCGCCCAATTGGACAAGATGGGAATGAAGTACCGCATCATGGCACGTGTAAAGTCTATCTACTCCATCTGGAACAAGATGCAGACCAAGCATGTACCTTTTGATGAGATATATGACTTACTGGCTGTGCGCATCATCTTTGACCCGCAGGATATGGAGGAGGAACTGAACGACTGCTTCAACATCTATGTCGCCATCACCAAAATCTACAAGCCCCACCCTGACCGCTTGCGCGACTGGATTAGTCATCCTAAGTCAAACGGGTATCAAGCGTTACACGTCACCCTGATGAACAACAACGGGCAGTGGATTGAAGTGCAAATCCGCAGTGAGCGTATGAATGACATTGCAGAACAGGGCTTTGCCGCTCACTGGAAATATAAAGAAGGGGTAGGAAACGAAGACGAAGGAGAACTGGAGAAGTGGTTACTGACCATCAAAGAGATATTGGAAGACCCACAGCCGGATGCCATGGACTTTCTGGACACCATCAAGCTGAATCTCTTTGCTTCCGAGATATTTGTCTTCACGCCTAAAGGAGAAATCAAGACTATGCCTCAAGGCAGTACGGCTCTAGACTTTGCTTTCTCACTTCACACAGACATTGGTAGTCACTGTATCGGTGCAAAGGTCAATCACAAGCTCGTACCGCTAAGTCACAAACTACAGAGTGGTGACCAGGTAGAGGTTCTTACCTCTAAGGCACAACGAGTACAAGCAGAATGGGAGCAATATGTTACCACAGCTCGTGCCCGTGCCAAGATTCTCTTCATCGTTCGCAAAGAGATGAAGGCAACTCAGAAGCAGGGTGAAAACATGTTGACTGAGTTTCTTGCCTCCATTGAGATTCCTATGGATGACTCTGCCATCGACAAGTTGGTACATTTGCATAAGTTACATAACCGCGAAGAGTTGTTTGAAGCCATCGGAAACAAGAAGATTGAATTGGGAGAAACAGACAAGAATACACTCAAAGCCAAACAAATCAAGTGGAAGCAGCTACTGAAGTTTCCTTTCGTAACCAATAAAGAGAACAAGGAGAAAGAGGAAAACGAGTCTGAAGAGCAGGTACAACAAGCAGCCATCGACACCCATAAGATTGTGAAGCTAACAGAAGAAGCCCTTCGGAAGCAGTATATTATAGCAGATTGTTGCCACCCCATTCCCGGCGATGATGTACTGGGTTATATGGACGACGAAGGACATCTGACCATTCATAAGCGTCAATGTCCCGTGGCTACTCGCCTGAAGAGTGCTCAAGGCAACCGAATCATTGCCACCGAATGGGATACTCACAAGGAGTTGAGTTTCCTTGTTACCATATATATAAAAGGTATAGATTGTGTAGGACTGCTGAATGACGTCACCCAAGTTATCTCCCGACAACTGAACGTCAACATGAGGAAACTGACCATAGAGACTATCGACGGTATCTTTGAAGGAAGAATCCAGCTCTATGTACACGATGCTGACGATGTACAAGTAATCTGTAACAACCTGAAACAGATTAAGAATATCAAGCAAGTCACTCGCGTGGAGTAGAAGCAATATTCTCTTTCAGTTCATCCAACTGCTCATAAGTAAAGGCATCCAACGCATCGCGCATACCAACCAACTCTCGCCGGATGCTTTTCAGACGCTCTACAATCTCAAAGTTGCGTTCCGTGGTCTCTTTCTGGTTTGTCATACGCTTGCGGGCACCGGGCAAAGTCATGCCTCGTTCTTTCACCAAATGGTAAATCAGTTTCACCTGTTCGATGTCCTCCTTCGTGTATTGCCGTACTCCCCTACCCGCTCTTTTAGGCTTCAACTGAGGGAAGTCTTTCTCCCAAAAGCGTAACAACGACTCATTCACGTCAAACATTTGAGCCACTTCGCTGATGGAGTAATAGAGTTTCAGTTCTTTATCTGTTTTCAACATACTTCACTTTACCGATTTGCGTGCCACAAAGATAAATCTTTTACCCCAATGGTCAGGCAGAAAAGGGCGTATTTTCTGTGGTAAAAGGTTGTTTTGTAAGGCAGAAAACAATGAGATGTTCTTCCGAAAGCACACGCACTACGGTAACGAGTGCATGTACTTCCGGCAGATGTTTCTCAAGGTTCCAACTGAGTGGAGGGATAATTCACCAGATAGAGCGTTCCGGTAGCACGGGTAAAGGCTGTGTAAAGCCAGCGAAAATAGTCGGGTGTGAGGTATTCGTCAGACAAATACCCTTGGTCGAGAAAGACATTCTTCCATTGTCCACCTTGCGCCTTGTGACAAGTTACAGCATAAGCATACTTTGCTTGCAAGGCATTGTAATAAGGGTCTACCTTAATCTTCTTCATACGGTCGCGCATTAGCGGAAGGTCAGCATAGTCTTCCATTACAGCATTAAACAAACGGTCGGCATCTGCCCGTGGCAAGGATGGAGCATCACTTTGTAAGGAGTCGAGCAGAAGATTGGCTTCTAGTTCAAAATCGTTATGGTCGGGAAAGACGAGGGTTACATCGGCAAAGCGGAAACCGTAAAGTTCACGCTCACGACGTACCCTTCTCACAATGGCCAGTTCACCGTTAGCCAAGAAGTCCATCTCCTTTTCCTCTTCTGTCCAGTAGTAGTTATTCTTGGCAATCATCAACAAATCTCCGGAGCCTAGTTCATCTTCCCGCCAGAGGACACGAGCGCGCACACCTTTATTATATATATTGGCTCGCTTGTTGCTACGGCAAATGATGATGGTCTCCTCCAAACCATCGCGACTATAACAGGAATCTAGTGCATCTATCAATTCTTCACCGGGTAAGACACGAATATCTGCAAAGCCTGAAATCTTAATTTTGGGTAATGAGTAGCACTCATCAGCAGCAATCAGTTGACGCAAGCGGGTGGCATTCCAAAGGATTCCGGAGGTTTCTCCCTGACGAACCACTTGCGTAAGCGTAACATCCAGTACTTCCAAGCCATATCCACGCAATGATTCAGGGAAGAGAGCCGGACTTTGTTCTTCCCCTACCGGTGGAAGCTGTGCTGTATCACCCATCAGCAACAAACGGCACCCCTGTCCGGAGTAGACGAAGTGTATCAAATCATCCAGTAGTCTTCCGGTTCCAAACATGCTTCCAGACAAACCGTCGTTAGCTATCATCGAAGCCTCATCTACAATAAATAAGGTGTGCGTTGAAAGATTATCATTCAGCGAGAAATTACTCATATCGTTAGAGAAAGTGCGTTGCCGATAAATCTTCTTATGAATAGTAAACGCTGAATGCCCCGCATATGATGCAAACACTTTTGCTGCCCTGCCTGTAGGAGCCAACAAAATAACCTTCTGTTGCAGTTTATCGAGCGTCTTGACCAACGCTCCCACCAACGAAGTCTTTCCGGTTCCTGCATATCCGCGCAACAAGAAAAGTTTCTCATCCAAAGATGACACAAGGAATTGCGCCAACATTTTCAACGCATTTTCCTGTTCTGAAGTGGGCCGATAAGGAAAATTTTCCTTAATTTGGCTTTCTAAATAGTTATTTATCATTTCTCTAATAGAAAAAAGTCACATTTACTGTCGTTTTTTAATTTATTTCCCTTAATTTTGCGGTGCGAATATAATAAACTAAAAAACATATTTATCATGAAAACAGTATTTAACATTGCATTAGGCTTATGCGCGGTAGTTTTGGTTTACATTTGCTATGCCAGCATCATGGGTCCTATCAATTTTGAGAAAGAAAAAAGCGTTAGAGACAAAGCCGTTATCGCACGTCTGATGGACATTCGTAAGGCACAGGCAGAGTATCGTAACTTGAACAACCAGCAGTACACTGCAAACTTCGATACTTTGATTGAATTTGTTAAGACACAAAAGTTGCCGTTCATCTTTAAGCAAGGTGAATTGACCGACGACCAATTGGAAGCCGGCATGACTGAAAAGAAGGCAATGCGTATGATTAACAAGGCCAAGAAGACTGGAAACTGGAGTGAAGTTAAGAAAGCCGGTTTGGAAAACTTCAAGCGCGACACTATGTGGGTGGCTGTTTTGGACACAATCTTCCCGAAGGGCTTCGATGCTGACTCTATGAGATACATTCCTTTCGGCAATGGTAAGCAATTCGAGATGGCAATCAGAAACGATACTGCTAAGTCTGGTGCTCCGTTCTGTCTGCTCGAAGTAAAGGCTCCGTACGATACTTACTTGGAAGGTCTGGACAAGCAAGAAATTGCTAACTTGAAAGACTTGCAAGAGAAGATGAACAAGTACAGCGGTCTGAAGATTGGTGACTTGGAAACTGCCAACAACAACGCCGGTAACTGGGAATAAGTTTGAGAGTTTGAGCATTTCTGAATGCTAGAGCTGAGACTTAAAAACCAACAATTCTATGATTGAAACAACTGATTTCAGTAAATCGGAACAGTACACATTATCCATCCGTCTTAGTACGGATGGATTTTCTTTTTCTGTCTTCAACCCATTGAGTAAAGAGCAACTGCCGGTGCTCAACTATCCAACCATTGGTACACTTTCGCTCACGGCTAACCTGAAGAACGCTTTCAAAGATGTGGAATGGCTGGGATACAAATACCGCCGCGTCAACATCTTGCTGGCAAACAAACGATTCACCTTCATTCCGCTGGACTTCTTTGAGGACGAACAGGCTGAAACCGTTTTCTATCACAATCATCCCACACGCGAGAACGAAACCGTTCTCTACAACATCCTGCATAAAAACAACATTGTAGTACTGTTTGGCATAGATAAGAGCTGTTACCACTTCTTACGCGAGCAATTCCCGGAGTGCAAATTCTACTCACAAGCAAGCCCGGTGATTGACTTCCTCGCCATAAAAAGTCGTTTGGGAAACAGCAGAAAGATGTATGCCTATCTGCACAAACACTCTATGGAAGTTTATTGCTTTGAGCGCGGACGTTTGTTACTAGCCAATTCCTATCCCTGTAAAGGAACAACAGACCGTGTGTACTACCTATTATATATATGGAAGCAACTTGGTTTTGAGCAAGAGCGTGACGAGCTGCATCTCACCGGAACGCTGGACGATAAAAGCGAACTACTCCCCCAATTACATACATTCATCCAACAGGTCTTCGTCTTGAATCCTGCCGAGAACCTGGATATTCAAGCCATCATCACATGCGAGTAATCAGTGGAATATACAAACGACGCCGGTTCGATGTGCCCAACTCCTTCAAGGCACGTCCTACAACCGACTTTGCTAAAGAGAATCTTTTCAACGTTCTTACCAACAACTACATCGACTTTGAAGAGGGAGTCCGTGCCCTCGACCTATTTGCCGGAACCGGAAGCATCAGCATCGAGTTGGTTTCACGTGGTTGCAACCAGGTCATCAGTGTAGAGAAAGATCGCAACCATCATGCTTTCATCTGCAAAGTAATGGATGAAGTAAAGACTGACAAGTGCATTCCGTTGCGTGGCGATGTGTTCAAATACCTGAAGAGTTGCGGAGAACAGTTTGATTTCATCTTTGCCGACCCACCGTATGCCCTTACCGAACTGACTACCCTACCCGATTTAATCTTTGAGAACAACCTATTGAAAGAGGGAGGACTTTTTGTGCTGGAGCACGGAAAGACAGATAACTTCGAGACGCATCCTCACTTCCTGGAAAGAAGAGTATATGGAAGCGTCAACTTCTCGTTCTTTCAATAAGAGCATTTTGCGAAAAGAGAAGAGGTACGTCTCTTTGTAGCTCTAAAGTGTTACAACAACGGTGCCAATAGCCGCACCACACTCTCTGCCACCTTCCAGTACCACGGTCGTTTCTTCCAGTTTTTGGGAAACACCTGCACACAATCACGCTGGTCACGCTGAAAGATTTCTCTCAGTTGTCTAGCCGTTGCCTCATCATACACAAAGGCATTCACCTCAAAGTTATGTTCAAAGCTGCGGAAGTCCAGATTTGTGGAACCGACAGATGAGAGTTCATCGTCACTAACCATAAGCTTAGAGTGCAGAAAACCTTTCTTGTAGAAGTAAACCTTCACCCCTGCCTGCAGTGCATCAGCCACATACGAGCAAGAACCGAAATGTGTCAGTCTGCTGTCTGCACGCATGGGAAGCATCAAACGTACATCCACCCCGGAGAGTGCCGCCGTTTGCAAGGCCAGCATCACCGACTCAGTAGGTAGAAAGTAAGGTGTTTGTATATAGAAGTACTTCTTGGCAGAAGCAATGGCGGTCAGTATTCCCTGCATTATCTCTTTCCACGGCCCTACCGGTTCACCGGTAACAATCTGTACCAACGACGAACCGGTAACTTCCAACCTCGGAAAGTAACAAACCGAAGTCAACAGCGTGTGGTCTACAAAATACCAGTCCAGCAAGAATGCTGTCTGCAGCCCATGTACCGCTTTCCCCGTCAGCATCAGGTGTGTATCTCGCCAAATGCCCCAGGAACAGCCACGCACATAACGTTCTGCCAGATTCATACCTCCCACAAAGCCGACACGCCCATCCACTACTACTATTTTACGATGGTTCCGATAGTTCACACTACTGGTAAATGCCGGGAATCGTACACGCAAGAAGCTACGGGCATCCACACCCGCCTCCCGCATCTCTTCAAAGAATCGGTGCGACACGTGCCAACAGCCCACGTCGTCAAAAAGCAGACGAACTTCCACGCCTGCACGCGCCTTCTCCATCAGTACATCCCGCACCAAGCGTCCCACAGCATCGTCTTCAATAATATAAGTTTCCAGATGAATGTGATGTTTTGCCTGCTGCAACTCCCGCAAGAGCGATTGCAACAGCGAAGCCCCTTCAGTAAACACCTCCACCCGATTACCGTCAAAGGGAAAAGCCTGATTGGTTTGTTGAAACAGTGAAATCAAACGACTGTAGTTATGAGGCAACGCGCACACCTCTTGAGAGAGATACTCTGCCATGGGTTTCTTCAACAGATGGTTGTAACTCTTCTTGCTGATGATACGCACCTTGCGGCGACTACGCCCGAAGAAGATGTAAAGCACCAGCCCCACCACCGGCAGAAACATCAGTACCAACACCCACGAAAGTGTCTTCACCGGATTCCGATTGTCGAGAATAATGATGGCAATCGTACCGATGATGGCGCCGAAGTAGAGTATGTTAAACAGCAGCACGGCGACCTCATTCGCTATGGTACCCCAGTCTATCACGAAGCAAATATAGAGAAAAGTGTCGAGAAACTGTTTTGTTTTGCTCTAAAAAGCGATTCTTCAGCTTCCTTGAAGTCCCTTTTCGTCCTTCTCCACCTCTCTTACTCATCACACAAATCCAAAAAGGAAGAGAGAAAAAACACCGACACTTACAGCCGTAACGCCGACACTTACAGCCGTAACACTCACTCTTTTTTCTGTAACCCTCACTGTTTTCAGCACACCTTTCTTATACAAGGAGAGATAAAAAACGGGCACAACGTAGCAAAGGTGTGCGTTGTGCCCGAAGTATAGTTATCAGTTAGGGGTTCTTATCAGAAGGGACGACGACCGCCCGGAGGAGGGCCAAAGCCACCGGGGCCACGACCAAAGCCACGGCTGTTCATCATCTTCTCGCGTGCTTCCTTATTGCCGAAGATGCTCAGGCGGTAGATAAAGTGGAGCATGCAGTAACTGTTCACGCCGTTGTACTCATATACCGAACGACCGCTGGCTGTCAGTGAACGGGTGATGTTACTCTGTTGCTTCAGGATATCGTAGAACTCGAGACTCACAGTTGCATTACCTTTCAGGAAGGTTTGCGAAAGCTGTGCGTTCCAAATCACTTCGTTACGGTTCATGCTGCTATCTGTGTAACCACGACGGCTCTGGTTTGCAATGTTGGTGGTCAGCGACATCTTCCAGGGCAGTGTGATTTGAGTGTTTGCACCGTAAGAGAAGGTGTACGGTTCCTGGTTGTTAGCCGGCGTCAGCTTATCCTTTTCAATGGTGTAAGAGATGCTTCCGTTAACACCAAACTCAAACCAATCGTTGCGGTAGGCTGCATTCAGCCTTTCACTCAGCGAGAGGCTGGTGGTAGTATTCTTCTGCGTCACAGCGTTTGCGCCTTGTCCGGTAGTCAGATAACCAACATTGTTGCTATAGCTGGCGTTGGAGAAAGTATTGATGGTGTACTTCTTGTTAGGCAACGCAGTGTTGAAGCCAAACATACCGAAGGCATTCCAGTTACCGTTGATGTTCTCCGGTGTGGTTCTCCAACCACCGGTTTCCGGATTGTACTCACGAATGTTACTGATGCTGTTCTGCGTCATCGAGAAGTTTACGTGAGAAATGATGCCGCGCTGTTTCTCTGCATTATACGTATTGTAGAAGAAACGCAAGCGATGGGTAAAAGAGGGCTTCAATCCCGGGTTACCCACCTTAATGTTCTGCGGATTGGAGTTATCAACAATCGGTAACAAGTTCTCCATACTGGGCTGACTGCTGCTTCCTCGGTAGGTCAGGCGGAGCTGGCTTGTCTTGGAGAAGCGGATGCGCAGGTCAACGTTCGGTGCATAGTTAAACACGTTGCGGGTCGTGTCAATCAGCTGTTCACCTTTCTTATAAGAGAGCTTTGTGTGCTGCGGTTGGAACGATGCACCCACACTCAGTTGGAACTTCGGGCGAATAAAACGCAAGGCAACCGAAGCATCGTGGTTATAGTAATGATACTCTGCATATTTGCCCAAGCTATCCACCACGTTAGCCTCATAGCCATTGGGCAAAGCGGCACCCAGGTTCCA
Organism: Bacteroides sp.; assembly: GCA_017621035.1. Classification (GTDB taxonomy): domain Bacteria; phylum Bacteroidota; class Bacteroidia; order Bacteroidales; family Bacteroidaceae; genus Bacteroides. The sequence goes on from JAGATY010000082.1 coordinate 27,564, forward strand.
GTCTGTGTAGTTTTGCAAGTCATACGTCTTCTTGTCACTCTCGCTATACTTATATTGGAACTGATAGCTGAACTGCAGGAAGGTAGCTCGCGCAATGGGTTCACTATAGGTCAACTGTGCCCGATAGTTATAAGTCTTGGTAGGAGTCTTCACATACTGATTGCGCACCAGTACCGAGTCACCACCCAAGTAACTGTTCAGCAAGAAGTAGTAGTTATCCGACTCTGTGTATGAGTTGTTGTCTGCATCGCTGTAATTGAAACGACCACGGAAAGTAATGTTTCTTCCTCTGGAGTTCAGCTTGCGGTTCAACTGCAAGGTTCCGTTGACAGAGAGACTGCTGTTGTCAGCCAGCGAACCGCTATTGATGGCATTCACACGAATGGCTTCATAGGGGTCTTCATCACTCATGAATTTCTCACCCAGCGCCAGGTAATCGTTCGGATTGAGGTTAGGCACCGTGGTATAAGGGTCTTTGTTGAACGTACCGCTCTCTGAGAGAGAGAGGTTATCTGTTTTAGAGTAAGAAACGTTCGGGCGGAAGATGATGTTCGTCATCGTGTCAGGTTTCCACTCCAGACGGAAGTCTGCGTTGAAACGTTGTGACTTGTTGCGCTGCTTGCTGTTCGAGTTCACAAAGGTATTGCCTGAGGTAAGGAAGTTTTCTTCCGAGCCTACCCGCAAAATGTCGTTGTCACTATAGTTGTAACGGGCACTACCTCCCAGCTCCAGCTTTTCTGATTCTGTAGCAAAGTTCACACCCAATGTCTTAGGAGCCACCAGACCTTGGTTTCTACGCCAACGCGGGCCTCCACCACCGCCGGAGAAGCCGCGGTCGTTCACGTTGTTGGCACCCACAATAAAGTTTACCTGGGTATTGTCACGGAAGTAGTTAATCATGGCGCGCCCCATGTAACGATCCTCTGTACCGGCACCCAAGTCGATGTTACCAAACACACCCTGATTCATGCCCTTCTTCACCGTAAGGTCAAGAACGGTCTCCTCTTCACCGTCGTCAATGCCGGTAATGCGTGCCATATCTGATTTCTTGTCATAAGTCTTCAGGTTCTCCACCATGTCAACCGGCAGGTTTTGCAAACCGGTCTTCACATCACCGCCAAAAAACTCCTTACCGTTTACCAAGATTTTGGAGAGGTCTTTTCCGTTGATTTTCACATTACCGTCGTCATCCACCTCGGCACCGGGAATCTTCTTCACCAGTTCTTCCAGCATGGCACCTTCGGGTGTACGATAAGCCGCAGCGTTGTAAACCAGCGTATCTTCCTTGGCCTGCACTTGTGCTACTTCGGCGGTAATAACTGCCTCGGCCAGCAACACTGCATCGGTTTCCAGTGTCAGCGTGCCCACATTGCGGTTGGGGCGTGCATCCGTCAGTTGCAAGGGAACGAGTTTGTTTTTAAAACCTATGTACGAAACCTTCAACACATACTTACCGGCTTTCACCTTTGGTAGTGTGAAGTATCCGTCGAGTGTGGTTGCGATACCTGCCGTGTATGCACTGTCGGGCAGATGAAGTAGTTGTACGTTTGCCTGAATGGCCGGCTGATTGGTTTCGGCTTCAAGAACACGGCCTGTCACGGTGATGTTCTTGCTTTGTGCCCATGCCGACAAGGTGGCCATCACCATCAGCATGGTTCCGATAAAGATTTTTTTCATTGGGTCTTTCCTATAATTGCAGTTTTTGTTTTTTACACTTGTTTCCTTTGATGAGGTTTCCTGAAAAAGGTTTAAAAGATAGGACAGAATTTATCGACCATTGCGCTTGAAAGCTCTACTAACAGCCTCTTTCTTGATACTAAACTCCAGGCAAAGTACGTGCACAAGCAGATAGACCACAAAAGAAGATGAGTCCACCGGTGCTGTTGCATCGCCCTGAGCCACACGCAGAAGCATATCACCAAAGACAATGGCTACGGTAATGAAGATAGCATTGCGCGTGGCGCGACAGCGCAGTCTCTCAGTCTCCTTGCCTTCGTCTCTGGTATAGGCAAAGATAATCATCAAGGCGCCCAGCATTACCAGCAGTTTGGAACACTCTCTGTAGAACACGAGGTTGGCATCTGTAACACGGCCAAGCAGCATCATCACCAACGGGAGAAAGGCTGCCAACAAAATCACAACGTAGCCCATCGGGCGACAAAATACGGGAAGTAATGGTTTCATTTCAGTTAATTAGTTGACAAGTTGACAAAGAATTGGCTGCAAAGATACTTCATTTCGGCAATAAGTTCTACCTTTGTCGGCAAATAATCAAGTATATTTACAGAGAATCATTGATACAAGATATGAGTAAACAGGAAGTTATCCTTTGCCATGAGCTTGCCGAAAGTCTGATGCAAGCCATTGACGGTTGCCCTCACGACCGTCTTTTCATACTGACCGACGAACACACACACCGTCTCTGCCTTCCCCGACTGAAAGAGATTCCCGCCATCAGTCAGGCAGAAGAGATTGTCATTGGTGCCGAAGATGTCAACAAAACCTTGGAGAGCCTCGCCTCTGTATGGCAAGTGCTCAGCCAAAAGGGAGCCACCCGCCACTCACTGCTCCTGAACCTGGGCGGTGGCATGGTAACAGATTTGGGAGGTTTTGCCGCAGCTACCTTCAAGCGGGGGATTAGTTACATCAACATTCCTACTACCCTTTTGGCGATGGTAGACGCTTCGGTGGGCGGAAAGACCGGTATCAACTTCAACGGCTTGAAGAACGAAATCGGAGCCTTTGCACCGGCACGCAGCGTGCTGTTGGAGACAGAGTTCCTCAGAAGCTTGGACGACCGCAACTTCTTCTCAGGCTATGCCGAGATGCTCAAACACGGACTCATCAGCACCCGCACACATCTCAACGAATTGCTGGCTTTCGACACCGAAAAGATTGATTACTCTCTGCTCAAAGGATTGGTGGGACGCTCGGTTTCCGTGAAAGAGGAGATTGTGGAGCAAGACCCCAAGGAGCACGGCATACGCAAAGCACTCAACCTGGGTCATACCGTAGGACACGCCTTCGAGAGTCTGGCCCTGGCCGAGAAGCGTCCCGTGCTGCATGGTTACGCAGTGGCCTGGGGACTGGTATGCGAACTATACCTATCTTATATAAAGTGTAACTTCCCCAAAGATACCATGCGAGCCGTGATACAGTTTATTAAAGAGAACTACGGGGCTTTTGCCTTCAACTGCAAGCAATATGAGCAGCTGTATGAACTCATGACACACGACAAGAAGAACAGTGCCGGCGTCATCAACTTCACCCTACTGAAAGGGGTGGGCGACATCTGTCTGAATCAGACGGCCGATAAGGAAAGCATCTTCGAGATGTTCGACTTCTACCGCGAATGTATGGGCGTCTGACGCTCCGCAAGCAGTCGGCACATCGCGCGCACCTGTTTTCCGCCCGCTTTTCACACGTACCAACTCATCAGCACATAGGGAGTTCCCGACCGGAACTCCCTTTCTTCTTTTCCTCCGCACTAGTACCTAATCTGCACAAGATGGCATCTTGTGTTGCATAAGATGGCATCTTGTGCAGCATAAGATGCCAACTTGTGCATGACTTCTTTTAATGGGAAGGGCGAAAAGGTCTAATGGGAGAGGTGGGAAGATTAAAAGGGAAAACGGAAAGGTTAAAGGGGAAAGGTGAGGAGGTTAAAGGGGAAAGGAGGAAAGGAAGCTGAGTGCCGGTAGCAGAATGTAAGTGGGGAGAGGATTTTATCCCTGTTTCTGCCGTTTTAGTCGTGAATTTTGGTCGCGAAAGCTAGAAATCTCTTGCAGAGGAACTAAATGTCGGCAGAAATTGTTTACTTTGTGACAAATTAGACGCAACTGATTCTCGCTCATGAAAAGAATATGGTTGAAACGCATCCTCTGGGTGCTACTGACCCCCATCTTACTTTTCTTTGTGCTGATGGTGTTACTATACGTGCCACCGGTACAAAGCTTCATCTGCCGGAAAGCCATGGTACTGGCGTCGGAGGCCACCGGTATGGACATCCGCGTAGGCCGCATCGGGTTACGCTTCCCACTGAACCTGCGGGTGAACGAGGTACTGGTTACTCAACCGGCCGACACTACCGGCACGACACCGGCATTTACTCCGGACACCCTGCTCAACCTGCAGGAACTGGACGTGCGCATACAGGCCTGGCCACTGCTAAAGGGACGGGTGGAGATTGACAATGTATCGCTGGCCGGCGTACAGCTAAACTCCGGCAGCCTGATACCGGGCATGAGCGTGCAGGGCACACTGGGCAGCTTCATCTTGAAAAGCCACGGCGTAGACCTGAATCGGGAAGAGGTGGTGCTGAACAAAGTATCGCTGGCCGACACCCACGTAGCCTTGCTACTATGCGATACCACACCGGCCGCGCCCGACACCGTGTCTGCCCCCCTGCGTTGGAAACTCTCCTTACACGACTTACAGCTGAAAGATGTCTCCGTGGACTTACAGATGCCATTGGATTCTCTCTCTCTGAAGACCCGCATACCGTATGCACAAGTAGCCGAGGCTCATGCCGACCCGGCTGGCAACGCTTACGGCTGGCAACGCTTTCTGCTGGAGAAGGCCTCTGTGAAGTATGATGTCGGCACTCCTCCCGCAGACTCTTTATTGAAAAGTAACGGTCTGAATCCCTCTCACTTGGCCTTGCGCGACATCCGGGTGAGTATCGACTCGGTCTATTATGCCGGTCGCGACCTGCGTGCCTTGGTACGTGAGTGTGCCTTGCAAGAACGCTGCGGCCTCAGCATCAGCACACTGACCACCCGTCTGCAATCCGATTCCACCACGTTGCGCATCCCCTACTTCAACCTGCAAACCCCTCACAGTGAGATTGCCTTAACAGCACAGACCTACTGGCAACTACTGGACATACCCACCACAGGCCATCTCTCCACCCGCCTGAATGCCCGCATTGGCAAACAAGATGTCATGCTGTTGCTCGGACGTGTGCCGAAAGCCTTCAAGGAGAGTTATCCTTTCCACCCGATGCTCATCCGCGCAGGCACGGAAGGTAACCTGAAGGAGATGCACATTTCACGCTTCCTCATAGAGTTGCCGGGTGCCTTCACCCTCGACGGTGGCGGAGAGTTCTGGCATCTGAATGACTCAGTTCGCCGCAGCGGTAAAATGGATCTTGCCATGCAAACCGGAGACCTGGAGTTCCTGACTGCTCTGACTGCCACGGGTCAAGAAGCCCCGTTTGTGGTGCCTGACAGTATGAAGCTGAATGCCAACCTGACACTGGAAGGAGACCAGTGTCGTGCCCTCCTCGCCTTACAGGAAGAGCAAGGCCGGCTGACGCTGGATGCCGACTATCATCTGGCAGAGCAGAGCTACCGGGCACAACTGCTGGTGGACAGTCTGCAGCTTCAGCACTTCCTGCCCAACGACTCGCTCTACACGCTTACAGCCAACCTTTCGGCAGCAGGTAAAGGCTTCGACCTCACCTCTCCTCAAACGCTGGCAGAGGTGAAAGCATCGCTCACCCGTCTGCACTATGCGCGGTACGACATCCGGAACGTATCGCTGCAGGCCGGATTGAAACAGTCGCTTGCCTCCCTCAAACTGAGCAGCGACAATGCACTGCTTCGCATGAAGTCAGGACTTAATCTCCGCCTGGACAAACAGTATCTGGACGGTTGGTTCAATCTGAATGTGGAGCAGGCCGACCTCTACAAATTGGGTCTCACTCCCAAACCTTTGGAACGTCCCTTTGCCTTCACGATGGGGGCCGAAGCACGTCTGGACTCGGTGAAGATGCACCTCAAAGCCGGAGACATGGACTTCTACTTCCGCACCCGAAGCACACTGAAGAAACTCTTGGAGCAGGGAGAAGGCTTCACCGCTCTATTGACCCAGCAGCTGGAAGAGAGAAGACTGGATCATGCCGCACTGCGTCGGGCACTGCCTGCTGCGGGCATCTTCCTGAAAGCAGGCAAGCAGAATCCACTGAGTTACTATCTGGCCACCAAGGAGATACGGTATGACGACTTGAAACTGAACTTTGGCTTCCGTCCCGAGATTGGTATCAACGGGCGTACCTCTATACACGGCCTGCGCACAGACAGCTTGCAACTGGACACCATCTTCTTTGCCATCCGGCAAGACACTACCCGCATGACGTTGCAGGGAGGTGTCATCAACGGGCCGCGTAATCCGCAAATAGCCTTCAGAAGCACACTGACGGGAGAAATACGCAATGAAGATGCCGAGCTTACACTGGACTATGAGGACGATAAGGGTAACACAGGCATTCTCTTCGGTATCAATGCCCGCCCGCTCACCGAGGGGCACGGCAAAGGTAACGGTCTGCTGCTGCACCTCACGCCGGAAGAGCCGGTCATTGCCTTCCGCAAGTTCCGCTTCGTAGACAACCAAAACTGGGTCTACCTGCACAAGAACATGCGCGTCTATGCAGGCATTGAAATGGATAGTAACGATGGACTATCCTTCCGGATGCAGAGTAACCGGAAAGATACCGTCTCTTTGCAGAACATCAATATAGAGCTGAGCCGCTTCCGACTGAGTGAATTGAGTAAGGTGATACCCTACATGCCACACTTGACCGGTCTGTTCTCGGCCGAAGCAAACTATGTGCAGACGGAACACTCACTGCAAGTGTCTGCCGAATCGTACATTGATTCACTGACCTATGAGCGCAGAAGTGTGGGAAATGTAGGTGCCGGAGTGACCTGGTTACCGGGGGAGAGCAACGAGCACTATCTGAACTCGTACCTGATGATTGACAATCGGGAAGTAATGATGGCCGACGGTATGCTGAAAGGAACAGGAGAACGCTCGGCCATAGAGCTGAATGCCCAACTGGAACATCTACCCCTCCGCATAGCCAATGCGCTTATGCCACCGGAGACCGTCTCGTTTACAGGTGACGTGGATGGAGAAATCAGTGTAGACGGAACTGTAGCCAAGCCACAAGTAAACGGTAGCATTCGTCTGGACAGTGTATCGGTTGCAGCTTCCATGGTAGGCACACGGTACTGGTTTGACAACCGTCCCCTGCAGATTCAGGGCAACCGCTTGTTGTTTGATAAGTTTGCCATCTATACCACCAGTGAGAATCCTTTCACGATTGCCGGCAACATTGACTTCCGCAATCTGCAACGTCCTACCGCCTCGCTCACACTAAAGGCCAAGGACTACACACTGCTGAATGCGCCACGTACCAAAGAGAGCCTCGTCTACGGTAAGATATTTGTAGACCTGGATGCTAACATCCGTGGCCCACTGGACGGACTGGTGATGCGCGGCAATATGAATCTGTTGGGAAATACCAATGTAACTTATGTGCTGACCGACTCTCCTTTGAGCGTGGAGGACAGACTGGATGGGCTGGTAACCTTTACTTCGTTTACCGACACACTTACCACACAGGAAGAGGAGACACCCGTCATGTCACTGGGAGGTATGGATATGATTATGTCTGTACACATTGATGATGCCGTGCGCTTACGAGCCGACCTGAGCAGCGACCGCAGCAAATACATCGAGCTAGAGGGAGGCGGTGACCTCAGCATGCAATACACGCCCCAAGGTGATATGACACTGACCGGCCGCTACACACTGTCGGGCGGTGTGATGAAGTATGCCCTACCCATCATTCCACTGAAAGAGTTCCAGCTGGTGTCCGGCAGTTATGTGGACTGGCGAGGAGACCTGATGAACCCCACACTAGACCTGAAAGCCACAGAACGCATTCGAGCCTCGGTGACAGAAGAGGGAAGTGATGCCTCCCGTATGGTAAACTTCGACGCCTCCATCATCATAAAGAACCGACTCTCTGCGCCTGAGCTGTCGTTTGACCTCTCAACACCCGAAGATGCCACCATCGAGAACGAGCTGCAAGCAATGGGTACCGACGAGCGAAACAAAACAGCCATCACCATGATTGCCACAGGCATGTATCTGGGCAGCACCACACGCGGAGGTGGACTGACCATGAGCAGTGCCCTGAACAGTGTAATCCAGAGTCAGATTAACTCTTTGGCCGGCTCGGTGAAGAACGCCAGCATCAGTGTAGGCATTGAAGACCGCACCTCCAGCGAGACAGGCAACACGGAGAAGGACTTCAGCTTCCGCTACTCACAACGTCTGTTCAACGACCGCGTACAGATAGTGATAGGCGGCAAAGTCTCCACCGGTTCAGACGCTACCAACGATGCAGAGTCTTTCATCGACAACGTCTCCCTGGAGTATCGTTTGGACACCTCCGGCACCCGCTACGTGCGTGCCTTCTACAATAAGAACTACGAGAGCGTGCTGGATGGAGAAATTACCGAAACCGGTGTAGGTGTGGTTCTGCGCCGGAAGATGGACAAATTGAGTGAACTATTTATTTTCAAATAGAGTCCCTAAGGTCTTTAAGAACTTTAAAGAGCTTAAGGACTTTAAGGAATAAGGAAAGCATGAAACAGTTACTTATATATATAATAGGTGTTGTGCTGCTGGCAGCCTGCTCCACAACGAAGCATCTGCCGGAAGGGGAAGTGCTGTACACCGGGCAGAAGCCTATCATCATTGAGAACAAGAGCGAAACACCTGTGGGAGAGACTGCACTGGAAGAGGTGGAAGCGGCACTGGCCACTGCCCCCAATAACTCATTCCTCGGCAGTTCTACACTCCGCATGCCACTCCCCATCGGGCTGTGGATATACAATGGCTTCGGCCGCTATGAGAAGGGGTTGGGCAAGTGGATATATAATAAGTTTGGTGCAGAACCTGTATTGCTCTCTTCCGTCAATCCGGGTATTCGCCAAAAGGCTGCCACCAACCTGCTTCGCGATTACGGCTACTTCAACGGAAAGGTGAGTTATCAGGTCTTCCCCGACCCGAAAGACTCACTCAAGGCCAAGCTTCAATACACGGTGGATATGAGCAACCCTTACTTCATTGATACTGTGGAGTATCGCGGCTTCTCCGAGCGTACACTCCGGCTGATGCAGATGAGCCGTCGACGTTCACTCATCAGCCCGGGAGAACAGTTCAATGTGCTGGATTTGGATGGAGAGCGCACCCGCCTGAGCACTTTGTTGCGCAACGTGGGTTGCTACTACTTCCGTCCCGACTATCTTACCTATCAGGCAGATACCACACTGGTGCCCGGAGGACACGTTGCCATGCGCCTTGTCCCGGTAGCCGGCATGCCACCGGTGGCAGAGAAGCCCTTCTTCGTTGGCAAGAAATCTTTCTATCTGATGGGACGGCATGGAGAAATGCCTACCGACAGCATCACCTACAAAGGCATCACTATCCACTATCATAACAAGTTACAGGTGCGTCCCAACATGCTCTACCGTTGGCTGAACTACCAGGGTTATCGTCGCAAGCGGCAAGTGCAGGACAGCGCAGGCATCTCCCGCCAACGTACCTTCCAGAGCCTCTACAGCTACTACCGACAGACACGTATTCAGGAGCGTCTGGCCAATGTGGGTATCTTCCGCTACATGGATATGCAATACACACCGCGCGATACTGCTTTTGTGTCTGACACGCTGGATGTCAACATCTATGCCGCACTGAACAAGCCTTACGATGCTGAGCTGGACTTCAACGTCACCATGAAGAGTAACAACCAGACGGGTCCCGGTGCTTCGTTTACACTGACCAAGAACAATGTATTTGGAGGAGGAGAGACCTGGAACATCAAGCTGGATGCCGCCTACGAGTGGCAAACCGGCAAGGGAAGCAGCTCACTGATGAACAGTTATGAGTTCGGCATCTCCAGCTCGCTCACCTTCCCTCGTGTGGTATTTCCTCGCATGGGCGACCGTGAGTATGACTTTCCTGCCACCACCACGTTCAAACTCTATGCCGAGCAGTTGAACCGTGCCAAGTATTATAAGTTACTGGCCTTTGGAGGAAACGCTACTTATGACTTTCAACCTACGCCCACTACCAAGCACAGTCTGACACCTTTCCGGCTGACGTTTAACGTATTGAGTAAGCAGACGGCTGCTTTCGACTCTCTTCAGGCAAACAATCCGGCTCTCTACATCAGCTTACGCGACCAGTTTATTCCGGCCATGGAATACACCTTTACTTATGACAACTCGTCGGTTCGCGGCAAGCGGAACCCCATCTGGTGGCAGACTTCACTGACCTCTGCGGGTAACCTGACCTCCGGTATCTATGCCATCTTCGGGAAGTCGTTCAACAAAGAGGGTAAAGAGTTGTTTGGCGTGCCGTTTGCACAATTCCTGAAGCTGAACAGTGAGTTCCGCTACCACTACCGCATCGACCGTAATCAGACCATCGCCTCGCGCATTGCCGGTGGCATCATTGCCTCTTATGGTAATGCCCGTACCGCACCTTATACCGAGCAGTTCTATATTGGGGGTGCCAACAGTGTGCGTGCCTTTGCCGCCAGAAGCATTGGTCCCGGCGGTTACATGCCTGACCATGAGCAGAAATACACCTACATCAACCACGTGGGAGACCTTCGACTGGAAGCCAACGTGGAGTATCGCTTCCGCATCGTGGCCGACCTGCATGGAGCCATCTTCCTGGATGCAGGCAATGTGTGGCTGTTGCGCGAAGACGTCAACCGTCCACATGGCAAATTCACTTGGAAAGAGTTTCCCGAGCAGATTGCACTGGGCACCGGTGTGGGACTGCGTTACGACATGGATTTCTTAGTCTTCCGCCTCGACTGGGGCATTGCGCTGCATGACCCTTACAAGACAGAAAAGTCCGGTTACTACAACATTCCCAGCTTCAAAGACGGCACTGCGCTGCATTTTGCCATCGGTTATCCGTTCTAGTTGTGATTTTTTTCGTACATTTGCAGCCGCAAAATAGTAATACACACTAAATTCTTAAAGCAAAAGAGATGAAACCAACATTATTCTTGCTGGCTGCCGGTATGGGTAGCCGTTACGGTGGACTTAAGCAATTGGATGGTATCGGCCCTAACGGAGAGACCATCATGGACTATTCTATCTACGATGCCATCAATGCCGGATTCGGTAAGCTGGTGTTCGTTATCCGCAAAGACTTTGAACAAGAATTTCGCGAAAAGATTATTTCCAAATATGAAGGTCACATTCCCTGCGAGTGCGTCTTCCAATCCATCGACGCCCTGCCCGAAGGTTTCAAATGTCCCGAAGGTCGCGAAAAGCCTTGGGGCACCAACCATGCTGTGCTGATGGGTGCCGAAGCCATCCATGAGCCGTTTGCCGTCATCAACTGTGACGATTTCTATGGTCGCGACACCTATCGCGTGATGGCCAACTTCCTCACTTCTCTGCCGGAGGACGCAAAGAACACCTACGCCATGGTGGGCTTCCGCGTGGGCAACACACTGAGTGAGATTGGCACCGTTTCGCGTGGTGTATGCAGTACCGACGAGAACCGAATGCTTGCCTCGGTGGTAGAGCGTACCAAGATTCAGCGCATCGAGGGCGAAGTAAAGTTCATGAACGATGATGAAACATGGACTGCCATTGCCGACAACACACCCGTCAGCATGAACTTCTGGGGCTTCACACCCGACTATTTCCAATACAGTAAAGAGTGCTTCGTAGACTTTCTCAGCGACCCGAAGACACAAACAAACCTGAAGGCTGAATTCTACATCCCCACCGTGGTAGACACCCTCATCCGCAAACAGATTGCTACCTGCAAGGTGCTCGACACCACCAGTAAATGGTTCGGCGTAACCTATCCGGAAGATCGTCCGGGAGTAGTAGAAAAGATTCAAGCCCTGGTTGATGCCGGCGAATATCCCGCCAAGCTGTTCTGAAACTTTCACTGCACATCCTATTGATATTTTAGGCACGGAATCACACACAATCCGTGCCTAAATTTTATAGCGGTATCGCAAAAAGAAAGAAGGAGGCTCCCAGCATCCATTACAGTAAGAAATCTATACACTCCTCTCAAGTCACTATTTTGGCGCTCCCGATGTACTACTTTGAGCACCCCGATGTAGTACATTGACACTCCCGATTCTGTACATTGACACCCTCAATCTACAGCTACCTACAATACATCTGATTACCAACAAGTTACCAAACCAGCATTCTCAATAAATTTAATCAACAAAACAAGAATCTAAAAGTCTCCTCAACTCCCCCCCCGAGAAAGAGCTTAAAACAGTCTGCCTTACAAATAGATAATCAGGAAACTGCGATGCTCATCTGCGTGCCATCAAATCGTAAATCGTAAATCGTAAATTGCTAAATCGTAAATCCCTTTTATTTCCTTATCTTTGCAGCCAAATTAAAACAGAGTAATGATTTCCGTAGAAGGACTGAAAGTAGAATTTAATGCAACGCCCCTGTTCGAGGACGTTTCCTACGTTATAAACAAGAAAGACCGCATTGCCCTGGTGGGCAAGAACGGAGCCGGAAAGTCGACCATGCTAAAGATTCTGGCCGGACTGCAGCAACCCACCGAGGGCGTGGTGGCCGTGCCTCGCGAATGCACCATCGGCTACCTGCCGCAGGTGATGAAGCTGGCCGACAGCCGCACGGTGATGCAGGAGGCCGAGCTGGCCTTTGAGCATATCTTTGAGATGCAGGCCGACATCGAGCGGATGAACCGCGAACTGGCCGAGCGCACCGACTACGAGAGCGAGGAATACCAGAAACTTATCGACCGCTTCACGCACGAGAACGAACGCTTCCTGATGATGGGCGGCACCAACTATCAGGCCGAACTGGAGCGGACGCTTCAGGGACTGGGCTTCAGCCGCGCCGACTTCGACCGCCCCACGAGCGAGTTCTCCGGCGGATGGCGTATGCGCATCGAGCTGGCCAAGCTGCTGTTGCGCCGTCCCGACGTGCTGCTGCTGGACGAGCCTACCAACCACCTCGACATCGAGAGCATCCAGTGGCTGGAGCAGTTCCTGGCCACCCGGGCCAACGCCGTGGTACTGGTGAGCCACGACCGGGCCTTCCTGAACAACGTCACGACCCGCACCATCGAAATATCCTGCGGACGCATCTACGACTATAAAGTGAAGTACGACGAGTTCGTCGTCCTCCGCAAGGAGAGGCGCGAGCAGCAGTTGCGTGCCTACGAGAACCAGCAGAAACAGATAGAAGACACGGAAGCCTTCATCGAACGGTTCCGCTACAAGGCGTCGAAAGCCATCCAAGTGCAGAGCCGCGTCAAGCAGTTGGAGAAGCTGGAGCGCATCGAGGTGGACGAGGAAGACAACTCCACCCTGCGCCTGAAGTTCACCTGCTCAAGCCGCAGCGGAAACTATCCCGTCATCTGCGACGAGGTGGGCAAGAGCTATGGCCCGCACAACGTCTTCCACAACGTCAACCTCACCATCAACCGGGGCGAGAAGGTGGCCTTCGTGGGCAAGAACGGCGAGGGAAAGTCCACGCTCGTGAAGTGCATCATGGGCGAGATAACCGACTATACCGGTCGGCTGACGCTGAGCCACAACGTGCAGATAGGCTACTTCGCGCAGAACCAGGCACAGCTGCTGGACGAATCGCTGACCGTGTTCGACACCATCGACCGCGTGGCCGTGGGCGACATCCGTCTGAAGATACGCGACATCCTCGGCGCTTTCATGTTTGGCGGCGAAGCGTCGGACAAGAAGGTGAAAGTCCTGTCGGGAGGTGAGCGTACCCGCCTGGCCATGATAAAGCTGCTGCTGGAACCCGTGAACTTCCTTATCCTCGACGAGCCTACCAACCACCTTGATATGCGTTCAAAGGACGTGCTGAAGGAAGCCATCCGCGACTTCGACGGCACGGTGATTATCGTGAGCCACGACCGTGACTTCCTCGACGGGCTGGCCACCAAGGTCTACGAGTTTGGCGGAGGCAAGGTGAAGGAACACCTCTGCGGCATCTACGAGTTCCTGCAAAAGAAGCAGATAGACAACCTAAGTGAACTATCCTCATCCCCCGCCCTTTCAGCCTCGCCCACTGCCGGCAAACAAGCAATTACCGAAACCACTTCTGACGCCAAGCTGACCTACGAGCAGCAAAAAGAGCTGAACAAGCGACTGAAGAAAGCAGAGAAGCGGGTGGCTGACTGCGAGGCAGAAATTGAGCAAACCGAGGCAGCCATCGCCTTACTGGAAGCACAAATGGCTACACCGGAAGGTGCTTCCGACATGACCCTCTACGAGCGGCACGGCAAGCTGAAGCAGCAACTGGATCGTGCTGTGGAGGAGTGGGAAGCGGCTTCGATGGAGCTGGAAGAGTTGCAAGGATGAGCGCGTCAAGAACCTTAAGAGCTTTAAAAAGCAAGACCATCAGAAAGAGAGTTATACTAAAACAATAATAACATGAACAAGAAACATTTATTACCTATGGCAGCATTTTGTATCATTGCTGCATCATGTGGTAACGGCAAAACTGGCGAGCTTTCTGCCGGTGTGCGTCCCGAAAATATGGACACTACTGCCGTACCCGGTGCCGACTTTTATCAGTACGCTTGTGGCGGCTGGATGAAGAACCATCCGCTCACAGCAGAGTATTCACGCTTTGGCAGCTTCGACAAGCTGGCTGAGGATAACCGCAAGCAGATTCAGGGTCTGATTGAAGAGCTGGCCGCTACCCAACACGAGGCCGGCAGTGTGGCTCAAAAGATTGGCGACCTCTACAAGCTGGTGATGGACAGCACCAAGCTGAATAACGATGGTGTGAAACCCATCCAAGCCGAGCTAAACCAACTGGCTGCTCTGAAAGACCCAAAAGAGCTTCCCGCCCTGCTGGCATCCATGCACACCAAGGGCATCGGCTCTTACTTTGCCCTCTACGTCTCTGCCGACGATAAGAACAGCTCTATGAATGCGGTACAAACCTACCAGAGCGGTCTGAGCATGGGCGAGCGTGACTTCTACCTGGAGAATGACGAGAACTCAACCCGCATCCGTAATGCCTTCCAAGAGCATGTAGTGAAGATGTTCACACTGGCCGGCTTTGATGAAGCCACAGCCCAAAAGGCTCGTGACATTGTGATGGATGTAGAGACCCGTCTGGCAAAAGCATACCGTTCACGTACCGAATTGCGCAATCCGCAAGCCAACTACAACAAGATGACACTGGAAGAGGTAAAGAAGAATTACCCGACCTTCTGCTGGGACACTTACCTGAGTGGCATGGGTCTGAAGGATGTGAAAGAAATCATCGTCGGTCAGCCCGCCTCTCTGAAAGCCTCTGTCGACATGTTGGCTACCCTGCCCATCGAGCAACAGAGTCTCTATCTGCAGTGGAAACTGATTGATGCCGCAGCCTCTTGCCTGAGCGATGCCCTGGCAGAGCAGAACTTCGACTTCTATGGCCGCACCGTTCGCGGAGCACAAGAGATGCAACCCCGCTGGAAACGTGCCGTAGCCACCGTAAGTGGTGCGCTGGGTGAAGCCGTAGGTCAGATGTATGTAGAAAAGTACTTCCCCGCAGCTGCTAAAGAACGCATGGTAACGCTGGTGAAGAACTTGCAGACTGCCCTGGGCGAACGCATCAATGCTCTGGAGTGGATGAGCGAAGAGACCAAGGCCAAGGCACAAGAAAAACTGGCTACCTTCCACGTGAAGATTGGCTATCCTGACACTTGGAAAGATTACTCTACTCTGGACATCAAGAATGACTCTTACTGGGAGAACATGGAACGTGCCACCCAATGGGAGTATGCTGACATGATGGCCAAGGCCGGTAAGCCGGTAGACAAGGATGAGTGGCTGATGACACCGCAAACCGTCAACGCCTACTACAACCCCACCACCAACGAGATTTGCTTCCCTGCCGGCATCCTGCAATACCCCTTCTTTGACATGAATGCTGACGATGCTTTCAACTATGGAGCCATTGGTGTGGTGATAGGCCACGAAATGACCCACGGTTTCGACGACCAGGGACGCCAGTACGACAAGGACGGCAACCTGAAAGACTGGTGGACAGAGGAAGATGCCAAGAAGTTTGAAGAGCGTGCCAAAGTAATGGTAGACTTCTTCAACGGCATAGAGGTAGCCGAAGGCGTGAAGGCCAACGGACAGATGACACTGGGTGAAAACATTGCCGACCACGGTGGTCTGCAGGTATCTTTCCAAGCCTTTAAGAATGCTACTAAGGATGCTCCGCTGGGCGTAAAAGAGGGTCTCACCCCCGAACAACGCTTCTTCCTGGCCTATGCCGGTGTATGGGCAGGCAACATCCGTCCCGAGGAGGTTCTGAACCGCACCAAGACAGACGTACACTCTTTGGGTAAATGGCGCGTAAACGGTGCACTGCCTCACATCAACGCCTGGTACGATGCCTTCAACATTCAGGAAGGCGATGCACTCTACCTGCCGCAAGCAGCACGTGTTTCTATCTGGTAAGAAATAGTCCTTAGGAACTAGAAAGAGATAAGAGGGCTACAAAGGCAATAGGGAGACTGAAGAAAAAGGACAAAAAAGCTTGTCCTTATCACCCATCTCCTCTATTTCCCTTGTAGCCCTCTTTATATCCTTCCCTGACCTCTTATTTTCTCCCATTCCCCATCCTCCCCTTGTTTCCCCACCTCCTCCCCTGCTTTTCTCTTTCATTCTTGAGAAAGCTTCACTATCCCAAGCACGTTACCTCCCTATTTCCTCTCCCTACCCTCTCCGTTATCTCCTGCTTACCCATTTGATATTGCTTCGATATTTATTCGATAAAGTACTGATTTTCTTAGGAGATAGCATAGGTATATCGAAGCAATATCAAATGTATTAGGGAGAAGGTATGGCTCGGGTGGGAGGAGAAGTTCTCGAACTTTTGTCAGTAAGGTAAGGAGTGAAAGTTCTTTGAGCACTAAAAGTTCTAACCTCTTGAGGGGTCTGCTAAGCGATAACTACTTTAGCTCCCGAAATTTGAAGTTGTAAAAAATGAATTAGAAGTTGCGTTGATTTTATTTCTGCATTCTTTTTAAGGAGCCTTTTCGGGACTGTTTTTCTTCTCAGCTGAAGACTATTGCGGGCTATGTGACGAAGAAGCAGAGAAAAAGAGACCGAAAAGAAACTTCCAAAAAGCTGAAAGATTACCTTTTAATAAAATCGAAGCAACTTCTTAGTATTTATTTGCTAATTTCTTGCGTGCGAATAGGAGTGCAACCAAACAAAATAGCTATCTTTGCATCGTTTATTACCAAAGATTTATATACGCGCATTTAAAATAGTAAAGAATTTATGTCTGAGACAAAAAAAATTAAGACAGCGCTGGTGTCTGTTTACCACAAAGAGGGCTTGGATGAGATTATCACCAAGCTACATGCAGAAGGCGTGGAGTTCCTTTCTACAGGAGGTACCCGCCAATTCATTGAATCATTAGGCTTCCCCTGTAAGGCAGTAGAGGATTTGACTACCTATCCTTCCATTTTGGGTGGCCGTGTGAAGACCTTGCACCCGAAAGTGTTTGGCGGTATTTTGTGCCGCCGTGGCCTGGAGCAGGACATGCAGCAGATTGAGAAATATGAGATTCCCGAGATAGACCTTGTGATTGTAGACCTCTATCCGTTTGAGGCTACTGTGGCCAGCGGTGCATCAGAGGCGGACATCATTGAAAAGATTGACATAGGCGGCATATCGTTGATTCGTGCAGCTGCCAAGAACTATAACGATGTAATCATTGTGGCCAGTCAGGCTCAGTACCAGCCTTTGCGCGACATGCTGATGGAGAACGGTGCACAAAGTTCTCTGGAAGAGCGTCGGTGGTTTGCCAAAGAGGCATTTGCCGTATCTTCTCACTACGACTCAGCCATCTTCAACTACTTTGACGGTGAAGAGGGCAGTGCTTTCCGCCAAAGTGCCAACAACCAGAAGACCTTGCGCTATGGCGAGAACCCTCACCAGAAGGGTGTGTTCTACGGAAACCTGGAGGCTATGTTTGACCAAATTCACGGTAAGGAGATTTCTTACAACAACCTGTTGGACATCAATGCCGCAGTAGACTTGATTGATGAGTTTAGCGAGACTACCTTTGCCGTACTGAAGCACAACAACGCTTGTGGCTTGGCTTCACGTCCTACCGTACTGGAGGCTTGGAACGATGCACTGGCCGGCGACCCTGTATCAGCTTTCGGTGGCGTACTCATCACCAACGGGGTTATCGACAAGGCTGCAGCTGAGGAGATTAACAAGATATTCTTTGAAGTAATCATTGCTCCGGACTACGACGTAGACGCTTTGGAAATCCTGGGTCAGAAGAAGAACCGCATCATCCTGGTACGCAAGCAGGCTGCCCTGCCGAAGAAACAGTTCCGCTCTCTGCTGAACGGTGTGTTGGTACAAGACCGTGACCTGAAGATTGAAACTCCTGAGGAGTTGACCACCGTTACCACCAAGGCTCCGACAGCTGAAGAGATTGAAGACATGCTCTTTGCCAATAAGATTGTTAAGAACTCTAAGTCGAATGCCATTGTACTGGCTAAGGGCAAGCAACTCATTGCCAGTGGCGTGGGACAGACCAGTCGTGTAGATGCGCTGAAGCAGGCTATTGAGAAGGCCAAGAACTTCGGTTTCTCTCTGCAAGGTGCAGTAATGGCCAGTGATGCTTTCTTCCCCTTCCCCGACTGCGTGGAGATTGCCGGCAACGAAGGTGTGACTGCTGTTATTCAGCCCGGTGGCAGCATCAAGGATCAGCTCTCTTTTGACTACTGCAACGAGCATGGCATTGCAATGGTAACAACCGGATTCCGTCACTTTAAACACTAAAAACTAATTATGAATTTTGAATTTTGAATTATGAATAGGCTCACCTTCCTATCGTTAATTCAAAATTCATAATTCAAAATTCACAATTAAGAAACATGGGACTTTTCTCTTTTACACAAGAAATAGCGATGGACTTGGGAACTGCCAACACCATCATTACCAGCAATGGTAAGATTGTGGTGGATGAACCCTCGGTTGTAGCCCTTGACCGTCGTACCGACAAGATGATTGCCGTAGGCGATAAGGCGAAACTGATGGATGGCAAGACGCATGAGAGCATCCGCACCATACGTCCTTTGCGCAACGGTGTGATTGCAGACTTTAACGCCTGCGAGCAGATGATTCGCGGCCTCATCAAGATGGTAAACACTCGCGGACGCCTGTTCTCTCCCTCACTCCGCATGGTGATTGGCGTACCGTCCGGTTCTACCGAAGTGGAGCTTCGTGCCGTGCGCGACTCGGCAGAGCATGCCGGTGGACGTGATGTCTACATGATATTTGAGCCGATGGCTGCCGCTATCGGTATCGGTCTGGATGTTACTGCTCCGGAAGGAAACATGGTGGTAGACATAGGTGGTGGTACTACCGAGATTGCCGTGATTTCACTGGGAGGTATCGTCAGCAACAGCTCCATCAAGACGGCAGGCGATGACTTCAACATGGACATCCAAGATTACATGAGCCGCCAGCACAACGTAAAGGTGAGTGAGCGTATGGCCGAGCGTATCAAGATAAACGTAGGAGCAGCTCTTACCGACCTGGGCGAGGATGCTCCCGAGGACTACATTGTACACGGCCCGAACCGTATTACAGCACTACCGATGGAGGTACCTGTGTGCTATCAGGAGATTGCACACTGTCTGGAGAAATCCATCTCACGCATTGAAACAGCTGTATTGAATGCTCTAGAGAATACTCCTCCCGAGTTGTATGCAGACATCGTGAAGAACGGTATCTACCTGGCCGGTGGTGGTGCATTGCTGCGTGGATTGGATAAGCGCTTGACTGATAAGATTAACATTCCGTTCCACATTGCGGAAGATCCTTTGCATGCTGTAGCCAAAGGTACAGGCATCGCATTGAAGAATGTCGACCGCTTCTCCTTCTTGATGCGCTGATGCGAAACCTGATAAACTTCCTCGTCAAATACAATTACTGGTTCCTCTTTCTGCTGTTAGAGGCAGCCAGTTTTGTTTTGTTATTCCGCTTCAATCACTATCAGCAGAGCGTGTTCTTCACCTCTGCTAATGTAGCGACCGGGAAGTTGTATGAGATTTCGGGAGGCATCACCTCTTATTTTCACCTGAAGGCTGAGAATGAAGACCTACTGGACAGGAATGTGTGGCTGGAACAACGCATAGCAGCCTTGGAAGCCACACTTAAAAAGCATGTCAACGACACGGCACAGCTGTTCTGCATGGAGCACGTCTCTGCCGACTATCAGGTATTCAAGGCCAACGTCATCAAGAACAGTTTAAACAAGGCGGACAACTACATCACCCTGGATAAAGGAGAAGAAGATGGCATCCGTCCGGACATGGGAGTGATTGATGCCAACGGTGTGGTAGGCATTGTCTACAAAACCTCTCCACACTACTCATTGGTCATTCCGCTGCTGAATAGTAAATCCAGCATCTCTTGTAAGATTGTGGGTAGCGAGTACTTCGGTTTCCTGAAGTGGGAAGGAGAAGATTCTCGGTACGCCTATCTGAAGGACCTGCCCCGTCATGCAGAGTTCAATCTGGGCGACACGGTAGTCACCAGCGGCTACTCAGCAGTTTTCCCTACCGGTGTCATTGTGGGAGTGGTAGACGACATGCGCGACTCACACGACGGGCTCTCCTACCTATTGAAGATAAAGTTGGCTACCGACTTTGGTAAAGTAAGTAATGTGCGCGTCATCAGTAAAGAGGGTCGCGAGGAGCAAAAAAATCTGGAAAGAGTAAAAGAGTAAAG
Organism: Bacteroides sp.; assembly: GCA_017621035.1. Lineage (GTDB taxonomy): Bacteria > Bacteroidota > Bacteroidia > Bacteroidales > Bacteroidaceae > Bacteroides. The sequence continues at coordinate 48,193 of JAGATY010000082.1, forward strand.
GATGTTACAAAGTTATCTGCATAAAATAGGTTGGTTTGTAGGGTTGGTACTGCTTCAGGTACTCATTCTGAACCATGTGCATATTGCCGGATATGCAACACCTTTCTTATACATATACCTCATCTTGAAGTTTGAATCGAGTGTTTCCCGCAACGCCCTGATGCTGTGGGCCTTCTTCCTGGGACTGACGATAGATATGTTTTCCGACACTCCGGGCATGAATGCAGCAGCTTGTGTATTGCTTGCCTTCCTTCGCCCCACCCTGCTCCGGCTGTTTGTGCCGCGTGATACGGTAGATGCCTTGGTGCCTGCCATCCGCACACTGGGTGTCAGTCCGTTTCTGAAGTATCTCAGCTTTTCCGTTCTGCTGCATCATGCCACACTACTGACCATCGAGTTCTTCTCACTGGCACACTTCGGCATATTACTGTTGCGCATACTTTTCAGCTCGGTACTGACAATTGCCTGCCTGATGGCACTGGAAAGCATTTATCGCAAATCCTAACCCCTCCCCCAAAAATCATAATTCATAATACATAATTCACAATTCATAATTCATAACAAAGGGTGGCATTAAAGGACTATACACTAGAGAAGCGAAAATTCGTGATAGGTGCGGCAGCCGTACTTATCGTGCTTATCTATATTTGCCGCCTGTTCGACCTGCAGATTCTGACCGACCATTACAAGAAGAATGCAGACAGCAATGCCTTCTTGAACAAGGTGCAATACCCCTCACGGGGAGCCATCTATGACCGCACCGGAGATTTGCTGGTGTTCAATCAGCCGGCTTACGACATCACCTTTGTGCCGCGTGAAGTGAACAACCTGGACACACTAGACCTTTGCCACACCCTGAACATCACCCGCGAGCAGTTTGAGAAGCGCATGAAAGATGTGCGGAACAAATGGATGAATCCCGGCTACTCGGTATATACCCACCAGACCTTCATGACACAGCTCTCTTCCGAGGAGTGCGGTATCTTTCAAGAGAAGCTCTTCAAGTTTCCCGGCTTCTACATCCAGAGACGTACCATCCGGCAGTACACTTACAATGCAGCCGGTCATGCGCTGGGAGACATTGGTGAGGTTTCCAAGCGCACCATTGAAGAGGATGATTACTACATCCGGGGCGACTACATCGGTACACAGGGCATAGAGAAGTCTTATGAGAAATACCTCCGTGGCGAGAAAGGTGTAGAGGTGCTGTTGCGTGATGCCCACGGCCGTATTCAGGGACGCTACATGGATGGACAGATGGATCGTCCCTCTGTTCCGGGCAAGAATCTTACACTGGGCATCGACATCAAGCTACAGATGCTGGGTGAGCGGCTGATGAAGAATAAGATTGGTGCCATTGTAGCCATTGAACCGGAGACCGGAGAGATACTCTGCATGGTGTCATCCCCCACATTCGACCCGCACCTGATGATTGGTCGCCAGCGCGGAAAGAATCATCGGGAGCTGCAACGAGACAAGCGGAAGCCTCTGCTGAACCGTGCCATCATGGGAACCTATCCGCCCGGCTCAACCTTCAAGACGGCACAGGCGTTGACCTTCCTACAGGAGGATATCATTCAGGAGCAGACACCCACCTTCCCCTGCTCACACGGTTTCCATTACCGGAACCTGCGAGTAGGCTGTCACGCACACGGTTCTCCGCTGCCATTGATTCCGGCCATTGCCACTTCTTGTAACTCATACTTCTGCTGGGGACTGTTCCGGATGATTGGAGCAGATAAATATGGTACGCCACAGCATGCACTGACCGTATGGAAAGACCACATGGTAGCACAAGGGTTTGGATATCGGCTGGGGATAGACCTGCCCAGCGAGCGTCCCGGCTTCATTCCCAACGCTCAGTTCTACGACCGTGCATACCGAGGCTCCTGGAACGGGCTGACCATCATCAGTATCTCCATCGGGCAGGGAGAGATATTGACTACACCCCTTCAGATTGCCAACCTGGGAGCTACCATTGCTAACCGAGGCTGGTTCATCACCCCACACATTGTGAAAGAGATACAGGACAACGAGCTGGACAGCATCTACACCACTCCCCGTCACACCGGCATCGACCGAGAGTATTATGAAGAAGTGGTACGCGGCATGCGGGCTGCTGTAACCGGAAGTACCGGAAGTGCTACCTGCCGCATGGTAGGCACCATACTGCCCGGTATAGAGGCGTGCGGAAAGACTGGTACAGCACAGAACCGAGGCAAGGACCACTCCGTCTTCATGGGATTCGCGCCTATGGACAAGCCGAAGATTGCCATTGCCGTCTATGTAGAGAATGGAGGTTTCGGTGCAACCTATGGTGTGCCTATCGGTGCCATGATGATGGACTTGTACCTGAATGGTAAGTTGTCGCCCGAGAATGAGAAGCGGGCAGAAGATTTCAGTAACCGAGTGATTTATTACGGAAATGAGGAGAGATAGCATTTGGAAATCAATCGATTGGGTAACCATCGTCATCTACCTGATGCTGGTAGTGTTCGGATGGTTCAGCATTTGTGGTGCCAGCTATGACTACAGCGACCACGATTTGTTGGACTTCTCCACCCGTGCTGGCAAGCAGTTTGTATGGATTATCTGCTCCTTCGGACTGGGCTTTGTGCTGCTGATGCTGGACGACTCTTTCTACGACCTGTTTGCCTACCTGATGTACATCGGGCTGATGATGTTGCTGATAGTCACCATCTTCATTGCGCCCGACACCAAGGGGTCCCGCTCGTGGCTCATCCTGGGGCCGGTCAGTCTGCAGCCGGCCGAGTTTGCCAAGTTTGCCACGGCACTGGCACTGGCCAAGTTTATGAACACCTATGGATTCACCATGAAGAATTGGAAGAATGCGGTAACTCTCGGTTTCCTCATACTGCTCCCCATGGGACTGATTATTGCGCAGAAAGAGACCGGTTCGGCACTGGTCTATCTCTCCTTCTTCCTGATGCTTTACCGCGAGGGAATGCCCGGTGCGGTACTGTTCGGAGGCATCTGTGCCGTGCTCTACTTTGTGGTAGGCATCCGATTTCAGGAGGAGATGATTGCCGACACGCCCACCCCCATCGGTGAGTTTGCCGTGCTGACAATGATTCTGCTGTTTACCGCCGGCATGGTGTGGGTCTACAAGAAGCGGGTAGATGTGGCACGAAACATCCTGGCCGTCACTGCCGGAGTGTTGCTGATTACTTACCTGATTTCCGAGTTCTGGGTGCACTTCAACCTGGTGTGGGTGCAGTGGGCACTCTGCCTGCTGCTGATTGGCTATCTGCTCTACTTGGCACTGAGCGAGCGCACCTACACCTACCTGATGATTGCCCTCTTCTCCCTCGGTTCCATCGGCTTCCTCTACTCCAGCGACTATGCCTTCAACGAGGTGTTACAGCCGCACCAGCATGAGCGCATCGAGGAGCTGCTCGGCATGCGCGAAGACCCGAAAGGCACGGGCTACAACGTCAACCAGTCCAAAATTGCCATCGGTTCGGGCGGACTGTTGGGCAAGGGATTCCTGAACGGCACACAGACCAAGCTGAAGTATGTGCCGGAGCAAGACACCGACTTCATCTTCTGCACCGTGGGCGAGGAGGAGGGCTTTGTGGGAGCCTCCTCGGTACTGATACTGTTCCTGGTGCTGATACTCAGACTGATTGCCGTGGCCGAGCGACAGCCCACCACCTTCGGGCGCGTCTATGGCTACTCGGTGATGAGCATCTTCCTCTTCCACCTCTTCATCAATGTGGGCATGGTGCTGGGACTGACACCGGTAATCGGCATCCCACTCCCCTTCTTCAGCTACGGAGGCTCCTCCCTCTGGGGTTTCACCATCTTGCTCTTCATCTTCTTGCGCATAGATGCAGGACGGAACAGAAGGATGAGATGAGGCGTTTTATAGCCTACGGTCACGTCTTTCAGACCATCAATCAAACCGACGTTAGATTAAATAATTCTTTACACCAAAGAAAATGAGCCTCATTGACGATGCAAAGGAGGCTCATTTAGCACATAAAGGAGGCTCATTTAGCATGTCAATGAGCCTCCTTTATACTATCAATCCGCAATCGATTATATTTGTCTGATTATCAATATTCTACTAATTTTAGTAAAATAGTAATCATTCTTTACAAAGAAATCTCTCCAGCAATGGAGCGATTCATCAGTTTACGCACCTTTTCGGGGGAGTAGCCATGGCCCAAGAGGAACATCAGTTTGGTGATGGCGCTCTCCGTGGTGCTGTCGTAACCGCCGGACACACCCACCTGCATCAGTCGGTAGCCGGTTTCGTAACGCTCCATCTCCACACTGCCGGCGGGACATTGGGTGACGTTGATGAAGATGATGCCGCGGTCGCTGGCCTCCTTCAGCAGCTGCAAGAACCACTCTTTTCGGGGTGCGTTGCCCGAGCCGTAGGTCTCCAGCACCACTGCTTTCAGCCCTTCGGCATTCAGCACAGCCCGCACCACACTCTCCTGTATGCCGGGGAAGAGTTTCAGGATGCAGACGTTGGTGTCCAGCGCAAAGTGAGGCTTCAGCGGATGGGGAGTGGCTTCGTGGTGAATCAGTCCCTCATTATATTTAATATGTATGCCCACCTCTGCCAAGGAGTGGTAGTTGTAGGAGCGGAAGGCATTGAAGTTTTCGGCATTGATTTTGGTGGTGCGGTTGCCTCTCATCAGATGGCTCTCAAAATAGATGCACACCTCCGGCACCATCGGTCGGCCTTCGGCATCTCGCGAAGCGGCAATCTCAATGCTGGTCAGCATGTTTTCCTTTCCGTCGGTTCTCAGCACCCCGATGGGCAACTGCGAGCCGGTCAGTATGACGGGTTTGCTCAAGTTCTCCAGCATGAAGCTGAGTGCTGAGGCAGTGAAGGCCATGGTGTCTGTGCCGTGCAGAATGACGAATCCGGTGTATCGCTCATAATTGTCGTTGATGATGTGCACCAGCTTCTGCCAAGCTTCCGGGTCCATGTCTGACGAGTCCATGGGCGGGTCAAACTGATAGGTATCTATGGGGAAGGTGAATCGTTGCAGCTCGGGCACATATTTCTGCAACTGCTCAAAGTCGAAGTTCTCCAGCGCACCGGTTTCTGCATTCTCAATCATACCGATGGTTCCACCGGTATAAATTAACAAAACGGAAGTATTATTCTTTTCCATCTCTGCTTCTGTTTTAGTTTTCAGCCACAAAGGTAGCAATTAAAGAGACACAGCGTAGCAAAAAGTCACAACAGTTTCACTCTTTTTCGGAAACTTACACCCTTCTGCACAGTGTCTCCCGAGGCCTTTTGTATCTTTTTAATGCAAAAAAGTAGGAAAAAGTGATAGATTGAACGGAATAATCACTATTTTTGCGGCACTTATCAAAGAAATAGTAGAAACAAGAAGATTATGAACCAATTCTATCTGCATACAGGCACTACCATGTGTACCACCGGCACCCTTAGGGGTTGGGGATAGTATTTGGTGTTTCTACGTGTCACACTTTTTTCAGCAATCATATTTATTAGGTAAAACTCAGCAAGGCTTCCGGTGTGAAGCGACTCTCGGGGAGACATCTCCTTGTCCTCCACCCCTCTGCTGCCTGCCGCCGGTGCGGCTGTTCTACCTCATTTGTTTTGTAAACTAAAAAACTCACGATAATGAAAGTAATGAAATTCGGCGGAACATCAGTAGGTTCCGTCAGCAGTATCTTAAGTGTAAAGAAGATTGTAGAATCGGTGGAAGAACCCGTCATTGTGGTTGTTTCTGCCCTGGGAGGCATCACCGACAAGCTGATAAAGACCTCCAAAATGGCAGCCGCAGGTGATGCTGCCTACGAGAAAGAGTATAAAGAGATTGTCAATCGCCACATAGAGATGGTCTACACCGTGATTCCCGCCGGCGAAGAACGCTCGGTTTTGTTGGACAAGGTAAATGAGTTGTTGAGTGAGCTGAAGGACATCTTCCAGGGTGTCTATCTCATCAAAGACCTCTCTTCCCGCACCAGCAACACGATTGTAAGTTACGGAGAGCGACTCTCTTCCATCATCGCTGCACAGCTGACCAGTGCCGCATGGTTCGACTCCCGAGAGTTTATCAAGACCGAGAAGAAGAATTCCAAGCATCTGCTTGATGCAGAAATGACCAACCGGTTGGTACGCGAAACCTTCAAAGAACAACCCAAGCGCGTATTGGTGCCCGGCTTCATCTCTTCAGACAAGAACACGGGTGAGGTGACTAACCTGGGACGTGGTGGTTCTGACTACACAGCCGCCATCATTGCAGCAGCACTGGATGCCGATGTGCTGGAAATCTGGACCGATGTAGACGGTTTCCTCACTGCCGACCCGCGTGTTATCTCTTCCGCCTATCTGATTGACGAGCTGAGCTATGTAGAGGCAACCGAACTTTGCAACTTCGGTGCCAAGGTGGTCTATCCGCCTACCATCTATCCTGTCTGTCACAAGAACATTCCTATCCTTATTAAGAATACTTTCAATCCGGATGCACCGGGTACCATCATCAAGCAAGAGGTGTCCGACCCGGAAAACAAAGCCATCAAAGGTATCTCCTCCATCAACGACACCAGTCTGATTACCGTACAAGGCTTAGGTATGGTGGGCGTTATCGGTGTGAACTACCGCATCTTCAAGGCTTTGGCAAAGAATGGCATCAGCGTCTTCCTGGTATCACAGGCCTCTTCAGAGAACTCCACCTCCATTGGTGTACGTAATGCAGAAGCCGAGCTGGCCTGTGAGGTACTGAATGATGAGTTTGCCAAAGAGATTGAGATGGGCGAAATCTCTCCCATCACTGCCGAGAAGGAACTGGCTACCGTGGCCATTGTGGGGGAGAACATGAAGCACACCCCGGGCATTGCAGGCAAGTTGTTCGGCACGCTGGGACGCAACGGCATCAACGTGATAGCCTGTGCACAAGGTGCTTCAGAGACGAACATCTCTTTCGTGGTGGAAGGCAAGTCTCTGCGTAAGTCACTGAACGTGATTCACGACTCCTTCTTCCTCTCCGAGTACCAGGTGCTCAACATCTTCCTCTGCGGTATCGGTACCGTGGGTGGCAGTCTGATTGAGCAGATTCACAGCCAACGTCAGAAACTCATGCAGGAGAACGGCTTGCGGCTGAATGTGGTAGGTATCATGAACTCCAAGAAAGGCCTCTTCTGTCGCGAAGGCATCAACCTCAGCCGTTACAAAGAGTTGCTGGAAGAGGAGGGTAAACCCCTCTCATTGGAAGAGATGAAGAATGAAGTGCTGGGCATGAACATCTTCAACTCCGTGTTTGTGGACTGTACTGCCAATGCCGGAGTGGCCGGTCTCTACAAAGAGTTGCTGCAGCACAACGTCTCAGTGGTAGCTGCTAACAAGATTGCCGCCTCCTCTGCTTACGAAGAGTACCGCGAGCTGAAACAGATTGCTCGTCAACGGGGCGTGAAGTTCTTGTTCGAGACCAATGTAGGTGCCGGACTGCCCATCATCAATACCATCAACAACCTGATACATAGTGGTGACAAGATACAGAAGATTGAGGCGGTACTCAGTGGCACGCTGAACTTCATCTTCAACCGAATCAGTGCAGACACCACCTTCAGCCAGACCGTGAAGATGGCCAAGGAAGAGGGTTACTCCGAGCCCGACCCACGCATCGACCTCAGCGGTAAGGACGTTATCCGCAAGCTGGTGATTCTGGCACGTGAGGCCGGCTATCCGCTGGAGCAAGAGGATGTTGAGAAGAATCTCTTTGTTCCCGATGACTACTTCAAAGGCTCACTGGATGAGTTCTGGGCACGTGTACCTGAGCTGGATGCCGACTTCGAGGCTCGTCGCAAAGTACTGGAAGCCAACAACAAACACTGGCGCTTTGTGGCTAAACTGGAGAATGGCAAAGGCTCGGTAGGGCTGCAAGAGGTAGACGCCACCCACCCGTTCTACGGACTGGAAGGAAGCAACAACATCATTCTGCTGACAACCGAACGCTACAACGCCTACCCCATGATGATTCAGGGTTATGGTGCCGGTGCCGACGTTACAGCAGCCGGTGTGTTTGCCGACATTATGAGCATTGCTAACGTTTAATCTTAATGAAGAATGAAGAATAAAGAATGAAGAATTACCTTTCGGGTTTCCGCATTCTTAATTCTTCATTCTTAATTCTTCATTCATCATGAAGCATATCATCATATTGGGTGACGGCATGGCCGACTGGGCTGTTTCCTCCTTAGGGGGTAAGACGTTGCTACAAGCCGCAAATACGCCTTACATGGACAAACTGGCTCGCATGGGTCGCAATGGCCGGCTGATTACCGTAGCCCCGGGATTCCATCCGGGCAGTGAGGTAGCCAACATGTCTGTACTTGGCTACAATCTTCCGAAAGTGTATGAGGGCAGAGGACCGCTGGAAGCAGCCAGCATAGGTGTGGAGCTGCAACCGGGCGAACTGGCCTTACGCTGTAACATCATCTGTGTGGAAGACGAAAAGATTAAGAACCACTCTGCCGGCCACATCACTACCGAAGAGGCCGACGTGCTGGTGAAGTATCTGCAGAAAGAACTGGGCGATGAGCGCGTGCGTTTCCATACCGGTGTGCAATATCGTCATCTGCTGGTGATTAAAGGAGGTGACAAACGCATTGCCTGCACGCCTCCCCACGACGTGCCGCTACAACCGTTCCGCCCGCTGCTAGTGAAGCCACAGGTTCCCGAAGCAGAGGAGACGGCCAACCTCATCAACAACCTGATTCTTCGTTCTCAAGAGTTACTGAAGAGCCACCCGCTCAACCTGAAGCGCATGGCCGAAGGCAAAGACCCGGCCAACAGCATCTGGCCTTGGGGTGGTGGCTACAGGCCACAGATGGAGCTGCTCTCTGAGAAGTTTCCGCAAGTGAAACGGGGAGCTGTCATCTCTGCCGTAGACCTGATACGTGGTATTGGTCATTATGCCGGACTTCGCAGGTTGGAGGTAGAGGGCGCAACCGGTCTTTACGACACCAATTATGAGAACAAGGTGCAAGCTGCCCTGGAGGCACTGAAGACAGACGACTTTGTCTATCTGCACATTGAGGCCAGTGACGAAGCCGGGCACGAGGGAAACATTCCGCTGAAGATGCAAACCATCGAGAACCTGGACAAGCGGGCAGTTGGCCCTATCTATGAGGCAGTCAAGGATTGGCCGGAGCCGGTAGCCATCGCTGTCTTGCCCGACCACCCCACCCCATGTGCCTACCGCACACACACGGCAGAGCCGGTTCCTTTCTTCATCTGGTACCCCGGCATTGAACCGGATGAGGTGGAGACCTTTGACGAAGTGGCCGCCTGCAACGGTTCCTACGGTCTGCTGAAAGAGGATCAATTCATTAACGCATTTATGAAAGACAGCTAACAGCACCAACTTTCACAAATCATAATTCATAATTCACAATTCACAATTCATAATTCAACATGAACTACTACAGTACCAACCGCCAAGCCCCTGAAGCCAGCCTGGAAGAGGCTGTTGTGAAAGGCTTGGCTTCCGATAAGGGTTTATTCATGCCCTACACCATCAAACCTCTTCCGCAATCCTTCTATGACAACATCGAGAATCTTATTTTTCAAGAGATTGCCTACCAAGTGGCTGATGCCTTCTTTGGTGAAGATGTGCCGGCCGACACCCTGAAACAGATTGTCTACGACACCCTCTCTTTCGACGTGCCGCTGGTACCTGTCAGCAAAGACATCTACTCGCTGGAACTGTTCCACGGGCCTACCCTGGCATTTAAAGATGTAGGTGGCCGCTTCATGGCTCGCCTGCTCGGTTACTTCATCCGCAAAGAGGGCAAGAAGCAGGTCAATGTGCTGGTAGCCACCTCCGGCGACACTGGTAGTGCGGTAGCCAACGGTTTCCTCGGGGTGGAAGGTATCCACGTCTATGTGCTCTATCCCAAAGGAAAGGTGAGCGAGATACAAGAGAAGCAATTCACCACCCTGGGGCGCAACATCACAGCACTGGAGGTGGAGGGCACCTTCGACGACTGTCAGGCTCTGGTGAAGTCTGCCTTTATGGATGAAGAGCTGAACCAACACCTGTTGCTCACCAGCGCCAACTCCATCAATGTAGCCCGCTTCCTGCCGCAAGCCTTCTACTACTTCTATGCCTATGCCCAGTGGAAGAAGCTGCATACCGACAACAGGTCACTCGTGTTCTGCGTACCCAGCGGTAACTTTGGCAACATCACGGCCGGACTGTTTGGCAAACGGATGGGACTGCCTGCCGCTCGCTTCATTGCAGCCAACAACCGAAACGACATCTTCTTCCAGTACCTCCGTACCGGCATCTATGCCCCACGTCCCTCAGTGGCCACCATTGCCAACGCCATGGATGTGGGAGCACCCAGTAACTTTGCCCGTGTGCTGGATCTCTACGGGAACAGTCATGCCGCCATCTGCTCCGACATCAGTGGCGCGACCTACACCGACGAGCAGATTGCCGACACCATGCGCCAGGTGTGGAAAGAACACCAATACCTGCTCGACCCACACGGAGCCTGTGGTTATCGCGCCCAGCAAGAGGGCTTACAGCCGGGCGAGAGTGGTATCTTCCTGGAGACAGCCCATCCGGCCAAGTTCAAAGATACCGTAGAAGGCATCATCGGCAGCCCCGTGCAGATTCCGGAAAAGCTGCAGGCATTCATGCAAGGCGAGAAACAATCCGTCCCCATGAGCAAGCAGTTTGCCGACTTCAAACAGTACCTGCTGACGAAGGCCTGATGCAGTTAGCAATTTGACACTTTGCATATCAAACCGCCTGAGAATCGCGTATTTCCAACCAACCTGACCCTTGGTAGAAAATACGCGATTCTGTTTTTACTATCTCCCTATCATACAAACAGATAGCGCATTATTTAACTAAAATCGGCTCAAAAACAGAATCTGTTTTGCGGCCTTTTAAAGCCCCCAGACGCTCATTACGCCTTTCCCGTTTCTTCCACACAAGTGTGGCATCTACTCCACACAAGCACGGCAGTTGCTCCACACTTGTGTGGAAAAAATCCCGCACTTGTGTGGAGCAACCACCGTACAAGCATTTTCCGCATAAACATCCGGTTTCATCCTCACTTTTCACCCGTATTCTGAATCAATATTCACTTTCCGGAAGCTTTTCTTTGCTAGTTTGGCCAATTCTAAAAAGAGCATGTCAGCAAAACCCGACTTTTGCTGACACGCGGATAGGGGAATAGGGAGAAATAGGTTACCTTGTGACACAGATATCATTCACCGTACCCAGGAACTAGCCAACCACTCTTTTAAATAAGCTTTCACAAGAAATCAATGCTTTCCTTATCAATACTTTTTTGCTCTAATGCACATAAAATGCAACTTTTGCACTTTCTTAATGCACATAAAGTGCAAGAAATTAAGAATCCTAATGCATATAAAGTGCAACTTTTACATTTCTCTAATGCACATAAAATGCAAGAAATGGAGAGGTCTAATGCACATAAAGTGCAGAAAACTGAGGTAACAGAAATAAGCAGAAGCAATAGAAAGCATTCCCCCGAAAGAGTCCGGGATTTCCCCAAATCCCGAATATCATCACTTTTCTCCAACTTTATAACTCTCTTTCTCCAACATCTCTTATCTTTGCCTTCGCGATAGGCAGGAAACAATATGAAAACCACACCCCTATCAAAGCAAAGCTATACCAACGCCGTATCAAGGCCGTACCAACGCCGTACCAAGTCCGTTCCTATAGAAACGGAGAAGAAGCTGGGAGGACAAGGAGGGGATATGGCGGGAATATAGAGAAGAGAAGTAGTAGATTTAAAGAAAGAAACTAGCAATATTATAGGTAATTACATAAATTTGTCCCAATCCATAACAATATGGATGGTTCTCAATGAGGGTGTGTCAAAAATCGGCACGCCCTCATTTTTTATCACAAAGCCCCTACTTTCACAAGCAAGGACTTTGGTATATCCTAAAGTTTTCGTATCTTTAGGCATACAAAAAATTCACTATGCCAAAGATACATCATATT
>JAGATY010000083.1 GCA_017621035.1 Bacteroides sp.
GGTTATAACCGTCGTACTCATACTGGAAAGCATACTTTGCCAAACTTGCTTCTGTTTGGTACATAGGTTGCAACACATACCGGATATTCCCCAAGTCATCATATATATAATAGGTGTCCAGATAGGTTGTGCCTACTACCTGACGCTCCAACAGCTTGCGGCCGATTTTGTCTACAAAGCTGTAGCTTACTTTGCCGTCCTCATCTGTTACCTTGGTAACTTTCAAAGTGTTGGCTGCATAGTAGGCACTTCCACCTGCTAAGACATTACTGCTGAGGTAGTAGTACTTACATGCCTGTACACCGGAAGCCTGATTCAGCAGATACTCGGTCTTTACTGCCTTGCTGTTGGTATGCCATGCTGCACCGGCACCGTATTGTGAAGAGACACGATTCAAGGGTGATGCCTCGTAGTTCACTTGATTATACGGGTTAGCATCACTATACCCACTCGTTCCCTGTGCCCGTGTCTTGAAACTGCTTGCAGCCAGGTAGGTACCGGTGATGGGGGTAGGCAGCCAGCTGTTGGTTTCACGTCCGGCATCGTCATACTCCTGCAGAGTAGCAAGGATGCTGCCTGTCTGTGTTCCACTCTTCGTGGCCATCTCCACCGTCTGCAGAGGGCGACCGATGCCGTCATAGTAATTGATATTATCTACATAAGATGTATTCGCAGCATTCAACATGGTGCGCACGCGCACATAGTTCTGTGTCTTGTCCTGTGCTTGCATTCCCAAGCAACTCATGGCCAATAATAGGCCGGTAAATAATTTATGTCTCATAACTTGTAAGTTTTTAAAGTTCATCATCTGATTTACAATTTATTAGATTGACTATTGGACTATTTACGATTGACTATTTACGCCTTGTGAAGGTAACTTAGCAGGGAGATTGATTTACAAAATTCAAGGTGTTTCACTATCACTAATAACTATCAACTATCATCTTTCAACTAATACAACCTCCCCCGTCACTACGTGCCACCCCCTCCAAAGGGGGACTAAGTTACCGTCAACTGTCCATTGTTCAGTTTTCCGCTTTCTCTGCCATCACCGTCAGAATACTATTACTGCCTACTGTTCCACCATCTACTTCCTGTATAAAGAGGTCTACACTTCCGTTGGGTGAGTCTATCAGGCGAATTTCCACATAATTAGTGCCGGCATCCAGTTCCACAGTAAACTTCTCTTCCCCGTTCTCCACGCCACTTCCGGAAAGAGAGTAGTTCTCTCCAATAGTACAGCTGAAAGTACCACTTTCCAGCATGGGAACCAGTGAAAACTCTACCGTCATGGCCTCCTCGCATTCAATGGTTGCTGTACTGTAGTAGTTACCGTAAGACTCACGCACATGCTGTTCTACATTGGTAAACTCCACAGTAGGCAATACGATTGCTTCCTCTACGGTATAGGTATAACTGAACTCTACTACCTCCTGTGTGTTCTTATCTTTTACCCAACCACTAAGCACATAGGTACCAACCGAAGTGAAATCATAACTTAAAGAGGCACTTACCGTACTGGCCAGCGTAGTGGTTCCTCGCTTTAACTGCAAGCTATAGGTACGTTCACCACTACCACCGGTGACACTTATACCCAATGTTCTCGTACCAGTATAAAGTGTTGTAGAGGTTCTGCTAGGAGATGCAGTAAGAGGGAGCAGACTATTATTTGCATAATACTCCACCTGCTGTACAACCTCATCGGCACTCTCCTTACTGATTTGTGTCAAACGACCATAGCTGTCATAGCCATAATAGCTCTTTTCACCGCCGGATGTCTTGCTGTACACCAATCCGGCTCCCGGCTCATGTTCATACAGGGTAACTTGTACTGCTGAAGCTGCTGTAGTCAAAGCCTCCAGTGTACTACGATAGCTGTTGTAAGGGGCATACGATGCAGCAATAGCTTCCTGAATAGTGGTGGAGATTAGCGAAGAGAGAGTTCCTCGTGTCACGTTCTCCAGTTTGGCCACAGGCAAATGATAGCCATATCCCCACAGATAGCAGGAGGTAGGTTTCCCCAACTCCGTAGCTTCCAGTACATTACGATGACTGTCACGAGCAGAAATGGTAAGCAAGGTCTGGGTAGTGCTTCCAACAGTCTGCTTTACGGTAGCAAGGTCATAATAGGTAGTATTGTTTCCTGTGAAAGCAGCATACTCATTTTCCAGTGTCTTCACCACATTGTTTGCACTACCTACAAACTGTTCCTCTTTCACCACGGTGGAGAGTTGGTTCTTATTCTTCATTGCACTATAAATCGTGTTGGAAGTAATATCCTGCGGATAGTACAGCTTCTTTCCATGTACTGAACCGTCGCTATTGGTCACAGTTTCTGTTACCAGTTCGCGCGTACCGCTATGGTAGGTGTACTCTGTAGTGCTCTGGTGGGTACCACCGTCGTAACTCTCCACCACCTGTTTACTCAATTGGTTGGGGTAATAGTAGTGGGCAACGGTGTTAGCCATTGTACAACCCGAAGAAGCTATACTAAAACGTACTCCGGATGAGTAGATGGCCTGACTCATGCGGTCATCATCGGTACTGTAAGTATAGGTACTCTTCTGCAGCAGGCTACCGGAACCGTTATACTCTTCCAACACGGTCAACTTACCACGCTCCAGATGTAAACTGGTAATGGCTGACAGTCCGGAAAGCTGAAGTAGCTGAGCATTGGTTAGATTGCTATAAAAAAGATAATCCAACGTATTACCCAAATATGTCTGGTCTGGATAGTCGGCATAGGTAGTGTAGTGATACACTTTCTTTCCCGCTCCACTTCCACGGGTCTCTACCACACGGCCGTAGACTATTTCCTGCTCGGCAAAGGTTGTTCCGGGAACCAGATTGTTAGAAGTACGATAATACATAGTGGTGTACCCTAATGCAATATCATTATAGCTGACTAGGAATGAATACTGCTTGCTGTTGCTGTACACACCGCTGGAGGTGCCGTCTTCATTCAGATACTCATATGTAATGGTTTCTCCCGGCACATTCTTGATTTGCTTGATACGCAAACCTCCAGCAATACCCTCGGTAGTAGTGGCTGTCATAAAAAAGCCATCGGAAGGTTTCTGCAACAATGTGCCGTAACGGTGATTCTCATATGTAAAGTCTGTATAACCGCCTGTAGGATAGGTGATACGTTCCAACATACCGTAAGAAGCATACGTAAAGGAGGAACCACGACTGCCGCTACCCGGAAGCAGTGAACTGTTGCTGTCATAACCGTTATAGTAACCTTGCATATCCACACCGCGAGTATGGGAAGCCGGCATGCGATTGGGGATATTGTAAGTAAACCCATACACATCTCGGTTAATGGAAATACTATCTAGGAACATGCGGTAACAGCCATTGGCTGTATAAGCATTATTAGCATAGTCGTAGGATTGTACATAAGAGTGGTACAGTTTGACACCAACCATTACATCGTCCTGTGAGTTCATCACTTTGATATTTCCCAAACGGTAGTTATATTCATTCCAACCACCGCTGCTGTTGCGTTTGGCAAAATGGTTGGGTCTGATGTCATAAATAAACTCGGCACTTCCGTTCTCACAAGTGATTGAAGAGAGTACAGCAGCATGAGTATAAGAATAGCCCAAACTAGTAGCGATACTGCCATAGGTATCTTCTACACTACCATTGTAGACATTCATCTTACTATCCGAGTAGAAAGCATTACGGATAACATCCGGCCCGCAGTCGAAACCTGCTTCACCACTTGCTTCATCCTTAAAACTACTTTCTTCATAGCTGAAATAAATCTTCTGTCCATCAATGGTTTCAATCTCACTCAAATGGAAACCGGTAATCACACCATTAACACAGCGGTAAGAAATATCTGCCTCCTTCTCATCTGCTCCCTTAGGCAAACGGAGACTGATATCCAATTCATTCACCGTACCACCAAAGGTATATTTGGTGCCATCACCTGTAGTAATGACAATCTTGCTCTCCTGAAGAAGTACACGCAGCTGCTGGGTAGCCAGCCCGCTGATGTCTACCTTGTAGGCACCGCCGCCAACCACCTTCACCGTACCGTCGTGGGCAATCATAAACTGACCGCGATGTTCTCCAAAGTTAAAGGTAAAGATGTCCGGAGCATTCTCATAGCTCAGTTCCAATCCGGGGATAGACTCCATATTACGTACTGCGTCATTATCTCGCGTCCCATAAGTACGCAGTGCATACAAGTGTCCATGCAACCCATAATCGTCCGTTTCCGCACTGCTCTTCCACTCATCCGGCACGCAATTCACCGTGCGAGTAATCACACCTCCGGCTACCAGTGTCCAGTCATGGCCTACCTTGCCGCAGTCCTTGTTCGGGATAAAGCCACTGCCGTCATATTGCAGATAGATAGGAATCTTGATACCGTTACTCTCCATGGTGTAAATGGGGATTTTCACATCGACACCACCCGTATAGTGCGATACCGGATAGGCACCAAACTTACCCAGCGTAGCCGTTTCTGGCGTCATGATGGGAAAGTAATTCGTCTCATATTGTTGCCCCCACATGCCAATGCACGCAAGCAGGCTAAGGATAAAAAATGATATTCGTTTCATAATCTTGTTGTTTTTAGAAGATAAAGCGGGCTTACAGTCACTTACCTATGCGTTAGGTAAATGGCAGAATAGCAATGCTTTATCAAAATTTATACTCTGTTTTTTGATGAATGCAGAGGCGAGGCGCCTTCCCCTCCGCACTGATTAGTGTAAACTTCCCTTGTCAACTCGTCTCTTGTCAACTCGTCAACTCTCCCAATCACTTCATGTGATTGAGCAGACAACTCAGCAGCTTGCTGAGAAATGTCAGAATCTTCTTGATTGCTTCTTTAGTAAGTTTCATAGGCTTAAAGATTTTTGATTTAGGATTGCTGATTTGTTTTTGGCAGGGAGTGTAACTGAAGTGAGAGTGTAAATCACAAATCAGAAATCACAAATCACAAATTAGATTTCACATCAAAGCACGGACATTGCTTGATCCACTCTTCCGGTTCAATCTCACCATTACCGTTGAGGTCAGGACTGAGGTCACGATGGCCGCAGACGTAGGTGTCATGATAACGGTTCAATAGGTCGGCCACCAACTTACGCAGAGCAGTACGCTGCAGGGGAGTACGGGTGTCTGCCGGATTTCCGGAAGCATCCAGCCCACCTTCGTAAGCCACCCCGATGGAGTACTTGTTATGCCCCTTGGCATGTGCCCCGATGCGAGCCACCGAGCGTGTGTTGATAACCGTGCCATCGCGACGAACATAGTAATGGTAACCAATGTCACTAAAGCCTCGACGCAGATGTTCTGCACGCAACGCCTTTACCGAAAGCGAACTGCCCTCAGGCGTTGCCGTACAATGAATAATGATTTGTCTGATTGTTCTCATAGGTCTTAATCTTTCATTTGTTAGTACATTTACAATTTCACGATTTACAATTGACTATTGATTAGATTTACTATTTGACTATTTACGATTTACTATTTAAGTAACCGCTGGCAAGAGAGGTAACTTAGTGGGGAGATTGATTACTGTATAAGTTTCCGAATTTCAGATATTTAATAACTATCAACTATCAACTTTCAACTTTCAACTTTCAACTTGTATTCACCTCCCCCGCCCGTTGGGCACCCCCTCCAAAGGGGGACTAAGTTACCATCACCCATCACCCATCACCTATCAACTATCAGCTATCAACTATCAACTATCAATTGTCAATTGTCAATTGCCAACTACTCCATCGGGTACTCCTCATCCGTGCTGCCACTGTCGCCACCCGTGTCGGTGTTACCACTGTCGGTAGTGCCGGAGTTGGTGGTATCATCGCCAGAATCGGTCAGGCCGTAGCTCTTCAGCTGGCTTTCCAAGTCTACGAAGTCCATCTTGTCTTCTGCACGGGTAGCCGCCAGGTTGGGACGAACGCTGCTGGAAGCTCGGAAGGTGATGCGTACCGATTTGATTTTCGATGCCTGACACTCCTCTTTCGTATCAGAACCTTCCGAAGTGGCTGCCAGTCCGAATACCCCAAAGTCCTGGATGTTGACCGAGTGACCGTGGTAGAGTTCCGAGCGCATGGCCTTTACGAAGTTGGTGAGTACACTCTTGATGTCGCCTTCAGTAAGCGAACTGCTCTCTTTCATGGAAGCTGCAATGCTGTCCAATGTTGCGGGTTTTCCCCATACTACGAGGTGAGGATAATACTTTCCTGCTGCTGCTTGATCCTGAGGATTCTTGCGAAGCTGTTTTTTAAATGTAATAGACATAAAATTTGGTTTTTGTTAAGTTAATAAATACTTTTGTTGTCACTAATGGATAAGGATAGATGCCGGCTTTCTTCCTTTCTCCGTTGCAAAGTTCGGCAGAATAAAAATGGGCAATTCGTTACTTATCGTTACTTGCCCTTACTTGTGCTTACTTGTGCTTATTTGTACTTACTTATCCTTACTTTAATAGGAGATAAAAGAGAAGAAGAGAGATAATTTAATAAGTTGACTAGGTGACAAGATACAAGTTGACAAGGTAGGAGTTACAGGAAGAAGACTCCTCGTCAACTTGTCGACTCGTTAACTTATCAACTTCTAAATAAAAACGACCATGAAACTGATAGGGTGGATTATAAGAAAGTTGATGGAGGTGCAGGTAAGCCGATTGCTTGCATCCAGGTCTTGGCTGCGCGAAGAGCGAACAAAGCTGGAAGAGCAGTTACAGCATCTGCCTCCGAAGAAGAAAAAGAAAGAAACTTCTCTAAGGCTGGGTACCCGTGGGTTCGGCTATCTGACCAAACGGATACCCACACAAGAGAGACAGAAGGAGGGAGACGAAGTCAGAGAATCCACTTACAAGAATCTGCTCATCATCCGCAACATCGAAAAGGAGATGGAAGAACTGCTGAACTCCGACTCCGGAATCAGTTGGAAGGCTTATGCCGCCTTGAAACGACTGAATAAGAAAGCACAGAAAATCATTGCCGCTTTTGAGGCAGAGAAAGAGAGTGAACGCAAAGAGAGGGAGAAGAAGTTATATGGAAAACACTAAAAATCAGAACCGCTTGTTGTCAATACTCGTTTCCGATGTAAGGGAACAGCTTCTTGTCATCCAAAACTATCTGGCTAAAGTACGCATCGAGCTGGAGAAAGAGGAGCAGGAAAAGCTGGAACGTCTGCGGAAAGAGGCCTCCTCCAGGCAGACACCGAAGGGAAGTCTCATTTTTAATCCTGAGACCGGAGAGTTTGAAATATATGAAGGGGAGGGGGATATCGAGGATTTCCCTCTCGTCACAGTGATACCGGAAGTAGCATTCTGTGGCGGAGTACCCCTTCCGGAAGATGAGTTTCCCTACAGTACCGATATTCACGACCTGAGAAACATTCGCGCCATAAAGGCTAAAATAAACGACCTGCTGGCCACGGACAAAGAGTTGAGCTGGGAATCTTACCGAACCATGAAACGCATTGCCAAGAAGGTGCAAAGCATGATTGACAAAGCAGAAAAGCAGAAAGAAGAACGAAGAAGAGCCGAAGAGGTGAAAAAGTACGGCAAACAGTAGCAACTCTTAAAAAACACTAAATACAAAATCTACAAGTCCTAACTTATAGTATAATCATTCACAGAAGACTAAAAAATCAGACCTATTTAAAACAGACATCCGGATAAGATTATTCTTGCGTCCTTTGCCAACGTCAACAACATATTGTTGTTGGCTGACAGCAAAAACGTAAGAATATGAACAGACAGAATGAAAACAAGGAAATCCGGGTATCGGAGTTTCCAAACGTCCGGAGCAAATCGGCACAGGACATCACGCTGGAACAGTTTGTTGCCAACGTAAGAGGAGAGCGTTTCCAGCGTGCGGTAGGTCTCTATCGCAAGCTGCTGGGACAGCGCGGCAAGGAGGGAGAGGCCAAACAAATCAAGGAGAGAATGGCCTGCATCGTCCCCGCAGGCATCTGCAAGGGAGGGCATAAAGTGAGCGACCTGCAGGAACACAGCGGACTGCTCTGCATCGACCTGGATCATACCGACGACAGAACCGACGAAATCCTCCGGCAGGTACAGACACTGCCCTGGGTAACAGCCGCCTTCATCAGCATCTCCGGCAAGGGTATCAAGCTGTTGGCAAAGGTGGAACCGACAGATGTGCAGGAGGATTACGAAGCACTCTACCATGCCGTGGGACGCAGCGTGACTGCCCACGTCCGCCACCCTTATGACGAAAAGTGCAAGATTCTCACACAACCCTGCTTCTACTCCTGGCATCCGCAAGCCTACTACAATCCCAACGCACTCCCTTTCGTATGGCAAGCGGAAGAAACCTGTATGGAGCAGAAAAGTAGCGACGGCAAGCAGGAGAGTAATGCTACCCCGCAACCACGGGAGGGAGAAGGATTCCTGCTCCGTTTCCTCGACAGCTTTGAGCAACGGAACCCTTTCCGTCGCGGCCAACGGAATGACATCGCCCTGAAGCTGGGACGTGCCGCTGCAAGTAAAGGTTTTTCAAAGCAGGAACTGGAAGAAATCATACAGCTTTTCAGCAAACGTTATGCCAATGCCGATTTCTCTGAATCCGATGTAAGACAACGGGTACTATCTGGTTATCAATACTTTAACAATCTATCCAAGAATAATTTTGGAGAAACGAGGGTTCATTTTGAGGGTTCAGGTTCATATGAACCTTCGTTTCAGGGCGATTTGGAAGAACAGGAAGCCGAAGTGTTGGAAAAAAATAACAAGCTAAGAGCTTCTGCCCCCTGCATACCGGAAGAGGTTTTCCCGTTGTTGCCACCATTTCTCGGACGCTGTCTGAAACATGCCGGCAATGCACGCGAGCGTGACCTCATGCTGCTGGGAAGCCTGAACAGTTGCAGCGCACTGTTTCCCGAAGTACGCTTCTATTACAAGCAGGCACTCTATTCGCCCCACTTCTATCTGGCCACCGTTGCGCCTGCCGGGGCAGGAAAAAGTGTGATGGGGCACACTTCTTCCCTGCTCAATCCAACCCAGTCACGCTACGAGGCTGCCAACAAGAGTAAACAGAAAGCCTATGAACAGGCGCTGTTGAAGTGGGAGCAAGAACAGCAAGAGGCACGGAAAAACAAGCGGACACCCGACATCACCCAGAAACCGGAAGAGCCGAAACCCTGCCACCTTAAAATCAGTGCCAACACCAGTAAGGCACGACTGATAGAGAGCCTGGCCAATGCCGGAAGATTGGGCTGCTATGCCTCTACCACCGAAATCAACACATTGGTGAGTGCCACCATGCAAGACTATGGCCGGTTTGACGACATTCTCTGCAAAGCGGCTCACCACGAAGAGGTATCGCTCTCGTTCAAGAACAGTGGTGCACCCATTATGGTTCCCTATCCGTGCCTGGCACTGAATCTGACCGGTACGCAGGAACAGTTTCAAGCCTTCTTCCGCTCGTTGGAGGTAGGCTTATACAGCCGCTTTGCCATCTACACCCGCGAAGCCGGTCTGCAATGGGAATCCTGTGCACCCAATGCCGAAACGGTAGACCTCCGACAATACTATACTGAACTGGGGAAAGAGTTGCTGGAGATGCACGTGGGACTGTTGAAGTCACCCACCTTGGTAACCTTCAGCCAAGAGCAGTGGCAACGCCACGAAACATTCTTTTCCGACTACCTGCAGCAGGCATTAGTCAACGGCAACGAAGCAGCCTCGGGCATCGTATTCCGTCACGGATTGCTTTGTATGCGCCTGGCAGCCATACTCACCATCTTTCGCAAATGGGACGACTTCCGTATGGCCAAAGAGTATCAATGTTGTGACAACGACTTCACCATTGCCCTCCATCTGGTGCACACCTTGCTTGAACACAGTCTCCTCATGAGCAGTACATTGCCTGCCACCGGCAAACGTCCGGTATGTATCAAAAAGTTCAATAAATTAGAAAGTATATTCACCCTTTTGCCAAATAAATTTACCTACACACAGTTTATAGAAGCTACCCTCCAAAGCGGATATTCAGAGAGTACAGGTAAACGGCTACTAAAGAAACTGGTAGAATGTAAACTTGCTGTAAAACAAGATGATAAGTATATAAAGAAGAGAAAATGCAGTACCAACGGAGGTTCATATGAACCTGAACCCCCAAAATGAACCCTAACTTCATCTCAAAACGAACCGAAGAAAGGAAAGATATGTAAATAAAATTGATTTATAAATTTAAGGGATACATGAAGAAAGATGAAAGATGAAAGTGGAAAGTATGAACTGTCACCTATCCCCTATCAACTATCAACTATGAACTATCAACTATCAAAACACTATAAATTATGGAAACGAAAGAGTTTGAATTACGGCCCTACCTGAAAAAAGAGTTGGCCAAACGCTACTTCCCCAGCATGAACGAGGCATCAGCCTTGCGAAAGCTGCAGAAGTGGATAAAAGAGGAAGAGAGCAATCTGCACGACCGCCTTTATGACGATGCACGCGAAGGACGCAACGACCACTTCTTCACCCGTCGACAAGTCGCCCTGATAGTGGAAGCTTTTGGTACACCCTGAGCAGTGTGCCACCCCTCTCTTAACCCGAACCCCATTACTCCTTTAAAACTTCTGCCCGACTCCTTTAAAACTTCTTACCGAAAAGTTTTAAACTAACCACCCAGAAGTTTTAAACCAACAGACCAGAAGTTTTAAAGGAGGCCAATGGCTGGAGAGTAAGTAACAGGCTTTTATAGTCTCCAGGTTAGCAGTAGCTCTCCTTCGAAGGTGCAGGAGGTGACGTCGGGGTAGTGCTTGTAGTGGGTGTGACGGGTGTAGTTTGCCAGATTGAGGGTGAGATGAAGGTTACGGTACAGACGCAGGTTGCCACGCAGAGCAACAGCGTGGAGAATGGCACGCGAACGGTCGCCTTGTGCATTCAGTGTTTTAGGCTCTATTGCACTCCGGTCAATGTGCGTAGGATAGCCTTTCCAGGTAAACAGGTGGTAGACCTCGTAAGTGGCAGAGAGGGCTGCCTGTTGTTCTCGATATGCCAGAGAGGCTCTCAGTTTGCTGCTGTAGCCTGAAGCCAGGTTGTAGTTGCGGTCTGCCACACGGTAATAGTCACTCAGTGCGCCTCCCAGCAGGATAGCGTTTAGGTGCAGGTGTGCGTCTGCCTGCCAATTTCGGTTTCCTTTCCAGTGATAGAAAAAGCCTGTGCCTACCGATGCGGGGGTACAGAACTTGTAGGGTGTTTTGGCTGATACGGCAGAGATGGTGTCTGAGTCGTAATAGTCAAAATGCTGATAGAGGCCGACGCTCAGGTAGTGTTTCCTACTATCCAGCAGTTCGCCTCCCGTCAGCCGACCAATGATGTTGAGTTGTCCTAACAGAGGTTGTGAGCGTTGCAGATTCAGGTGGGCGGTGATGCTGAACCAGTCGTAAGGATGGGCTTCGGCTGCATCCAAGCGGTCTCCATACTCCATGCGCAGTTCTGTGGCCAAGCCGGCTCCACGATCCAGGATTTCATCTTCCAGCTCCAACAGCCGCATACCGGCAGAGAGTTCCAAGGTGATGTTCGGTTTAGGGAACTGTCTGCCAGAAGTCGGACGTAAGCGTCGGGCATCGCCACTCAACAGACGGGTCACACCTCGCATTGGTGAAATCAGAAAGGCTGCCACCTCGTGTGCCCAGCGGCGATGTCCACGCTGTCGGTCGTCCAACAAGCAATCGGAAAGGCGATAGGTGACTTCTCCCAGTGCCATGCCTCCTATAGGGGTGGCCAGTATATCGTTGGTAGAGGGGTACTCATTCTCCATAAACATCTCCCACATCCAACTGCCACCCAGTGCAAACAGGCCTGAATGCCAAAAGTCATAGCCGTTGGAACGGGCTGCATTAAAGTAGAGGTTGCCGTGGTAAGGGTGCATGAACATGTTGGTACCCATGCCGTCGTTGTCCCACACAAATCCCCGACGAAAGTTGGTAGCAATGGTGTGACCGCTGATAAAGGCAAAGTCTACCCGACGAACATAGCGGTCGAACATCCACACCCCGACATTCAATCCCACCACCATAGAGGCTGCTCGCACTCCACACGGGGAGGAGGGCAAAGAGAGGCTTCGGTGGTTGATATCACAAACTGAAGACGACCGGTAGCAGAGGGTGTCTTGTGCCTGCAGCTTGGGAAGAATCCACAGACTGATAAGGTATGCAAACAAGAGTTTCTTCATGACACAAACGGAGAATTACGGAAGGTTTTTCTGCTGCTTGCACCAAGCAGACAGTTCTCCTTTCTTCTTCTCCTAGAAAGCAACTTTACGGGCAGTTTGTTCATGAAAAAGCGAGAAAGTAGCGAATGCTAAAGGAGGGTACAAAGCACTTAAAAACGCGATATGAGGCCAAAAGCGATACGTCAACATTACGCCAAGCCCTAAATATTTTTCTGTTTTAAAAATTTTAAGCTATCTACCCATACAGAACTAATCGTTTAAAAGACACATGGTTAGCTTCAAAAAAGAAGATTGAAAGGAAAAAACTTGCCAAAAAAGCGCTTCGTATTTTCATTTTATCTTTTCTATCTTTGACGGGGAAAGTTGACAATTACAATTGACAGTTGACAGTTGACAGTTGACAGTTGATAGGTGATAGGAACCTTTCAACGGGAACAAGA
>JAGATY010000008.1 GCA_017621035.1 Bacteroides sp.
CATAAATCATAAATCCCATAAATCATGAAACCAATGAAAAACGACCTGTTAGCCTGCCGACACATCGGCATCGACGAGAAAGATGAAGCCATCATGCTTCAGAAGATTGGAGTAGCCTCGCTGGACGAGCTTATCGACCGCACCATCCCAGCCGACATCCGGCTAAAGGAACCGCTGGCGCTGCCGTCCGCCATGACCGAGGCCAAGTTTGGCCGCCACATTGCCGCACTGGCTGCCAAAAACAAACTGTTCACCAGCTACATCGGACAGGGCTGGTATGGCTCGGTGACACCCGCCGTCATCCAACGCAACGTGTTCGAAAACCCCGTGTGGTACACCTCGTACACGCCCTACCAGGCCGAGGTGTCGCAGGGCCGACTGGAGGCGCTGCTCAACTTCCAGACTGCCGTGGCCGACCTCACCGCCATGCCGCTGGCCAACTGCTCGCTGCTGGACGAAGGCACCGCTGCCGCCGAGGCCGTGACTATGATGTACGCCCTGCGTCCGCGCGACATGCAGAAGGCCGGTGCCAACGTGGTGCTGGTGGATGAGCACATCTTCCCGCAGACGCTGGCCGTGATGAAGACCCGCGCCGTGCCTCAGGGCATCGAGCTGCGTAGCATTCCCGCCGAAGAAATGGCGTTTGAACCGGGCATCTTCGCCTGCGTGCTGCAGTATCCCAACGCCAACGGCTCGGTGGAGGATTATCGCGCCCTGGTGGAACAGGCACATGCCGCCGGCTGCAAGGTGGCCGTGGCCGCCGACATCCTGAGCCTGGCACTGCTGACGCCTCCGGGTGAGTGGGGAGCGGACATCGTCTTCGGCTCTACCCAACGACTGGGCACTCCGATGTTCTACGGAGGTCCCTCGGCCGCCTACTTCGCCACACGCGACGAGTTCAAGCGCAACATGCCGGGCCGCATCATCGGCTGGTCGAAAGACAAGTACGGCAAGCTCTGCTTCCGCATGGCGCTGCAGACCCGCGAGCAGCACATCAAGCGCGAAAAGGCCACCTCGAACATCTGTACCGCACAGGCCCTGTTGGCAACCATGGCCGGCATGTACGCCGTGTACCACGGTGAGGAGGGCATCCGCAACATTGCCACACGCATCCACAGCATGGCCGCACTGGTAGAGGCCAGCATCGACAAGATGGGCTATCGCCAGCAGAACAAGCAGTACTTCGACACACTGCACATCTCGATGCCCTTCGGCGTGGAGACCGAGCAGGTGCGCACCGTGGCACTGGCCAAGCAGGTCAACCTGCACTACTTTGACAACGGCGACATCGGTCTGAGCATCGACGAAACCACCGACCTGGAGGCACTGAATACGCTCATCGCCATCTTCGCCATTGCCGCCGGACGCGAGTGGATACCCGTTGCCGAGGTGCCCGAAGTACCCGTCTGCCCCACCCTGGCCCGCACCACGCGCTATCTGACACACGAGGTGTTCGGCAAGTATCACACCGAGACGGAGATGATGCGCTACATCAAGCGGCTGGATCGCAAGGACATCTCGCTGACGCATAGCATGATTTCGCTCGGTTCGTGCACCATGAAGCTGAATGCCGCCGCCGAGATGCTGCCGCTGAGCCGTCCCGAATTCATGAACCTGCACCCGCTCGTACCCGCCGACCAGGCCGAGGGCTATCGGGAACTGATTCAGAACCTGAGCGAGGAGCTGATGACCATCACGGGCTTTGCCGGCGTCAGTCTGCAACCCAACTCCGGTGCTGCGGGCGAGTACACCGGCCTGCGCGTCATCCGCGCCTACCTGGAGAGCATCGGTCAGGGCCATCGCAACAAGATACTCATCCCCGCCAGCGCCCACGGAACTAATCCCGCCAGCGCCATCCAGGCCGGCTTCAGCACCGTGACCTGCGCTTGCGACGAACTGGGCAACGTGGACATGGACGACCTCCGCGCCAAAGCCGAGGCCAACCGCGACGAGCTGGCTGCACTGATGATTACCTACCCCTCGACACACGGCATCTTCGAGACGGAGATTCGCGAAATCTGCCGCATCATCCACGCCTGCGGAGCACAGGTCTACATGGACGGTGCCAACATGAACGCACAGGTGGGATTGACCAACCCCGGCACCATCGGAGCCGACGTCTGCCATCTGAATCTGCACAAAACCTTTGCCTCACCTCACGGTGGCGGCGGTCCCGGCGTAGGCCCCATCTGCGTAGCTTCGCACCTGGTCCCCTTCTTGCCCGATCACGCCCTGTTTGGCAACGATGCCAATGAAGTGGCCTCCGCCCCCTTCGGCAGTGCCGGCATCTTGCCCATCACCTACGGCTACATCCGCATGATGGGTACCGAGGGTCTGACACGCGCCACGAAGATAGCCATCCTCAGCGCCAACTACCTGGCCGCCTGCCTGAACGACACCTACGGCATTGTCTACCGAGGTGCTAACGGCTTCGTCGGCCATGAGATGATTCTGGAGTGTCGCGCCCTGCACGAAGCTACCGGCATTAGCGAGAACGACATCGCCAAGCGACTGATGGACTACGGCTACCACGCACCCACCCTCTCGTTCCCCGTCCACGGCACCCTGATGATAGAACCGACCGAGAGCGAAAGCCTGGCCGAACTGGACAACTTCGTCGACGTGATGCTCGCCATCTGGCAGGAGATTGAAGAGGTGAAGAATGGCACCGCCGACAAGGCCGACAACGTCCTTGTCAACGCCCCGCATCCCGAGTACGAACTGGTGGCCGACGAGTGGCCGCACTCTTATCCCCGTACCAAGGCAGCCTACCCCATCGACAGTGTCCGCCAGAACAAATTCTGGGTCAACGTTGCCCGCGTAGACAACACTCTGGGCGACCGTAAGTTGCTGCCAACGTGGTACGGTAAGTTTGAATAGGCCGGCAACATTCCCCCGCCCTTCCCACCATGGAAGAGCGACTGTGCGGTGATAAGCAAACCCTCCCTGATGGAAATCGAGAATCCTCAGGGAGGTATAGATACGACAAAGGGCTGATGAGCGAAATGTTCATCAGCCCTTGCTGTAGGAAGGAGGAGTGAGAATGCTACTGAGCTGTCATCCAGATTGACAATAGGGATGCTCTCTTACCTCTTCACTAGTCCAATCTTCACGTTCAGTTTGAAATAGTAGGTACCATTCTCGCGTTCCAGGAAGCCGTACTTATCTTTCTCCACGGGGCCACGCTCGAAACGGGAGTGGCGGTAGAGGAAGTCGGCAAAAGTGGCAGCGTCACTCTTGTGATAGCAGAGCAGGGAGCCATCACCGCAAACCAGCATCATGCCATGGACTGCGGAATCGGTACCGTTGTATATCTTGGCAGGACGCATGCCGAGGGCAAGGGTGAGCAGGAATTGGCGCATCTTGTGCTCGTAGTAGCCGTGCTTGTGGATAAGCTCGTCTTTGATTTTGAGGGGGTTGATTTCCTTGATGCGCTCGGTCAGCTCGGTAGTACGTGTGATGCCTTCGAGGTGCATCAGACGTACCATCTCGGCCAGCACGCGAGGGAAGTGGAGGTCTATCATGAGCAGGTTGCAGCGGAAGACGCGGTCGGCCACGTCGCTGTACCTCAGCACACCACCCAGGCGTTCAATCATCAGCATGCGCTCCATCACCTCAGTGGGACTTTCGGGCAGGGCGTTGACTTTGTTGACGGTAGGTACTGCAAACTTCACCCCACTCTGCTCCAGCTTCAGGTTGGCCGTACGCCCGCCATCCAGCAAGGGATTCATAGGCGCCAACCGGCAGCGAACGCAGAATCCGGTGAGGGGGGCATCAGTACTCCAGAAGGAGAGGGAGAAATCGGTGCGATCGTCGGTCTTGGCTTCGAGGTCGTAGATGCGGACGGAATCGAGGAAGCCTTCCAGTTCGTCGGGCACCTCTACCTCGTCGGCAGAAGGAGTCTTCAGCAGTTCGAGCAAAAGGTCGGCGGCAGCACGGAAGTCCTCACGAGGAAAGCATGCCGGCTCGGTATCGGCCTTGGGGAGGAAATTGCCCGTTTTCTTCTCCAACTCGCCGGACACGATACGCACGTCTGTCGCCTCGATATAGTAACGGCGTGCCCCGTCATGCTCCACCCGTTGAATCATGGCTATGGGTCTCACGGCTTCAGCTGGCGTACCCTCGACCGTTCCCATCGTAACCCGGCCGTCGGCCAGGAGGCGAAAGAAGGTGTAGAGTTCGCCCAACTCTCGTTTGGTTGCGTTAAACATGTTTCAGATTTATGAATATTGAATTATGATTTACTCTTTATAATCCCCCTCCATCATGTTCAGCATCTTCACCGTCGCCTTGATGGCCGCTTCCGTCTGGTCGGCGTCGAGTCCGCGGGTGCGGAACACCTTGTTCTCGTGGCTCCACGTGATGACCGTCTGCACGAAGGCATCGGTACGACCGCCGGGAGGGATGGTCACGGCATAGTTGGTCAGCATGGGGAAGGTGCGGCCCAGCGTCACCTTGTATATCTTGCGGAGGGCGCGCACGAAGGCATCGTACTGACCGTCGCCGCTTGAATTTTCCTCGTACTCCTTGCCGTTGATTTCTATCTTCACGGTGGCCATCGGCTTCAGTCCGTGGGCCAGGTTCACGATGTAGCTTTTCAGCTTCACCTTGTCGCTCTGCACGCCGTGTTTCAGCACGTCGCTCACGATGTAGGGCAAATCCTCCTGCGTAACCAGCTCTTTCTTGTCGCCCAACTCGATGATGCGTTCCGTCACCTTGCGCATAGACTCGTCGTCCAGTTCCAGGCCAAGATCCTCCAGGTTCTTGCGGATGTTCGCCTTGCCGCTGGTCTTGCCGAGGGCATATTCGCGCTTGCGTCCGAAGCGTTCGGGGAGCAGGTCGTTGCAATAGAGGTTGTTCTTGTTGTCGCCGTCGGCATGGACGCCCGCCACCTGGGTAAAGACATTCTCGCCCACGATGGGTTTGTTGGCCGGAATCACGATGCCCGAATACGATTCCACCACGCGGCTCACGTCGTTCAACCGGCTCTCGTCGATGCTGGTCAGCGCATTGAAATGGTCCTTCAAAATGGCCTGCACGCTGGCAAGCGGCGCATTGCCTGCCCGTTCGCCCAAGCCGTTAATCGTGGTATGAAGGCCCTTCACACCGCTCAGCACGGCTGCCAGCACATTGCTCACCGCCAGGTCGTAGTCGTTGTGGGCGTGGAAGTCGAAATGGGTGTCAGGATAGCGCTTCTTCATCTTCCGCATATACTCGATGACCTGCAACGGATTGAGGATGCCGAGCGTATCGGGCAGCATGTAGCGTTTGATGCTCGTACCCTTCAGCCCGTCCATGAGTTGGAAGACATATTCCGGCGAGTCCTTCATGCCACTGCTCCAGTCTTCAAGATAGACGTTTACGGCGATGTCCATTTCGTCGGCATAGCGCACCACGTTGATGATGTCTTCGATATGCTGTTCGGGTGTCTTCTTCAGCTGATGCTTGCAGTGCTTCAGCGACCCCTTGCAAAGCAGGTTGATGACGCGGCACCCCGTCCGCTGAATCCAGTCGAGCGAAGTGTGTCCGTCGCAGAAGCCGAGCACCTCCACCTTGTGCAGGAGGTTCCGGCGTGCTGCCCAGTCGCATATCATCTTCACCGCCTCGAATTCCCCGTCGGACACGCGGGCAGAGGCCACCTCCACCCTATCCACCTTCAAGTCTTCGAGCAGCAGACGGGCAATCATCAGCTTCTCGTGAGGTACGAACGACACTCCGCTGGTCTGTTCGCCGTCGCGGAGCGTCGTATCCATGATTTCTATTCTTCTATCTGTCATTGCTTAGTTAATTTATAGCACGCGGATGACGCAGATTGAGCAGATGACCGCAGATTCTTTTTTTCATCATTACCAAAAACTTGGGGATGTTCTCCAAAGTTCAGCAAAAGCCCCACTTCCACATCAGTTGCCTTCAGATAATTGATAAGTTGGAGTTCGTGTTCACGGCAGATGCGTTCGACAGCTTTCAGTTCCAGAATAATATGATCGTTGACAAGAATGTCGGCAAAATATTCGCCTACTTCCTTTCCCTTGAAATAAACCTTTATCTGATACTGTGCCTTGCAGTCGAAGCCACGTCGCTTCAGTTCTTGGAAAAGTGCATTTTGATACACCCGTTCCAAGAAACCAAATCCCAACGAGTTATATACGTCGTAAAACGCTGCTATAATCTCGTCTGTTTCGTCCTTGTAAAGATTTTCTTCAACCATATATTCGTTTAAAATAAAAATCTGCGGTCATCCGCCCCATCTGCGTCATCTGCGTGCCATCTCGTAAGAAGAAATTTTATCCTTATTCTCCAGCAAAAAGTCGATGTCGTCGAGTGCATTCATCAGACAGTATTTCTTGTAGCTGTTTATTTCGAACGATTCGCTGTGACCGGTAGCGAGGTTGGTCACTGTCTGGTTAGGCACATCCACGCGTACTTCGGCCTGCGGATTGGCTTCTACCGTGTCGAACAATTCCTGCTGGAATTCACTACTTACCACCACGGGCAACACAAAGCAGTTGAGCAGATTGTTACGGTGAATATCGGCAAACGAGCTGCTGATGACCACACGCACGCCGTAGCCGGCAATGGCCCAAGCGGCATGTTCACGGCTGGAACCGGAGCCCCAGTTCTGTCCGCCGATGATGATTTCGTGTACACCCGTGCGAGGTGCTTCGCTGTATTCAGAGCGGTTCATCACAAAGTCGGCTACAGGCTGTCCGTCGGCATCGAAGCGCAAGTCGTGCATAAAGGCATCGCCAAAGAACTTCGGGTCGCGCGTCGTACTGGCCAGGTAGCGAGCCGGAATGATAAGGTCGGTATTACAGTTGTCTATCCGGATAGGTAGACAAGTGGATTGTATGGTGTCAAATTTCTGTTTCATAGCTCTTCTTTTGTAGCACGTAGATGACGCAGATGCGACAGATGTCCGCAGATTTGTTTTTATGCTATGTTACAGATAAATCTGCGGTCATCCGCAATATCTGCGTCATCTGCGTGCCATGTTATATTCATCTTACATTTTTCTCGGATCCGTTACTACTCCCGTAATAGCACTCGCCGCTACCACCAGCGGTGAAGCCAGAATGGTGCGTGCGCCCGGTCCCTGACGGCCCACAAAGTTACGGTTGCTGGTCGAGATGGAGAGTTTACCGGCAGGCACCTTGTCGGGGTTCATGGCCAGACAGGATGAGCACGAAGGCAAACGAAGTTCAAATCCGGCTTCTTCCAATACCTTGTCGATACCTTCGTCGATAATCTGCTGGCGGACAAGCCACGAACCGGGTACCAACCATGCCACCACGTTCGGAGCCTTCTTCTTACCCTTCACCACGGAAGCGAAGGCACGGAAGTCCTCGATGCGGCCATTGGTACAAGCTCCCAGGAAACAATAGTCCACCGGTGTGCCTTCCAGCTTCTGTCCGGGCTGGAACTGCATATAGTCGAGCATAGCCTGGAACTGTACGCGGTCGGCCTCGGCCACTTCTTCCAGGGTGGGGATGCACTCGTCGATGGCGATACCTGCTCCGGGGTTGGTACCGTAGGTGATGCGCGGTGCAATGTCTTCTGCGCGATAGGTCACTTCCTTGTCAAACACGGCATCGGGATCACTGTACAGCTTCTTCCATTCTTCCACAGCCTTGTCCCATGCTTCGCCCTTCGGAGCATATTCGCGTCCCTTCAAGTATTCAAATGTAATTTCATCCGGTGCAATCAGACCGGCACGGCTACCCATCTCGATACTGAGATTAGAAAGGGTCAGACGGCCTTCCATTGACATATTGCGTACGGTCGAGCCGGCATATTCTACGGCATAACCCGTCGCTCCCGAAGTAGTCATCTGCGCCATGATGTAGAGAGCCACGTCCTTGGCAGTCGTACCCTTAGGCAACTCACCTTCAATGTTGATGCGCATGGTCTTGGGTTTGCTTTGCAAAATGGTCTGCGAGGCCAATACCTGAGCCACTTCGCTGGTACCGATACCCATAGCGATAGCACCCACCGCACCGTGTGTAGAGGTGTGTGAGTCACCACACACAATGGTCATGCCCGGCAATGACAATGCCTTTTCGGGACCTACCACATGGATAATACCATTATCTTTCGTACCCATAGCAAAATGGCGGATACCGAACTCGGCACAATTCTTTGCCAATGTTTCCACTTGCTTACGGCCCACAGGGTCATCAATATGTTCCTGTTGGTCGCTGGGAGTATTATGGTCGGGCATAGCCACCACCTGTTGGGGGCGGAACACGCCGATTTTCTTGTCTCTCAACGTATCGAACGCCTGCGGAGTGGTCACCTCATGGCAGTAAAGTCTGTCAATATAAAGTTGAGTGGGACCATCTTCCACTTTCTGCACCACGTGGGCATCCCAAATTTTGTCAAAGAGAGTAGACCCAGCGGACCCTCCCCCCTGCCCCTCCCTGGGGAGGGGAGTAGATAGTTTATTACTCATAGTTTTCTATTTCTTTTATTATTATTTCCAATGTATTTTCTGTATCGTACAGTATTTCCTCGTTCGTAAAACGGATTACCCTATACCCCATGTCGTTTAAGTCTGATTCACGACGCTCATCATTCTCCATCTGCTGACGCTCGGCATGATAAGCACCATCCACTTCTATCACAAGTCTGCAATCCGGTACCAAGAAATCAGTAATATAATCACCGATAATGTGCTGGCGCAAGATTTTAACTCCCAACTGCCCCGCACGCACATTGTCCCAAAACACCTGTTCTGCCAGAGTAGGATTCTTCCGGTTTCGCTTGGCAAATTCCTTGAGCAATTTGTATCTGTCAGGAGAAGCAGTCTTGTAATCAATCATAATCAAAACATTCTACTCCCCTCCCTTGGGAGGGGCAGGGGGAGGGTCTTTAGGGTGGGGCTCCTTTACTTAAACTTATTGATACAATCAATATACGCCTCTACCGATGCAGTCACGATGTCGGTATTGGCACCGAAGCCATAGTAAACGCGACCGTCGTGCTCCACCTGCATGTGTACCTTACCCATATCATCACTGCCCTTGCTGATAGCCTGGATGGTGAACTCCTTCAGCGTCATCTCGCGACGGATAATGACCTTCAGGGCACGGATGGCCGCATCTACAGGACCATTACCGCTGGCACAGGCCTCGAACTTCTCGTTGGCAATGAGCAGACCCACGCTGGCCACACTCTTCACGCCCTTGCCGGTTGTCACCTGCAGATAGTCGAGCTTGATGTTGTGAGCAGCCGAGCGGTCGGCACCGGCCAACACGAGAATGTCGTCGTCTGTCACCTCCTTCTTCTTGTCGGCCAGCTTCAGGAACTCCTCGTACACCTTATCCAGCTTCTCGCCATCCAGTTCCACACCGTTCACACTGAGGCGATGGCGCAGAGCGGCACGTCCGCTACGGGCAGTCAGCACGATGGCGTTATCATCGATACCCACCTCCTTGGGATCCATAATCTCGTAAGTCGATACATTCTTCAGCACGCCATCCTGATGGATGCCGCTGGAGTGTGCGAAGGCATTCTTGCCCACGATGGCCTTGTTGGGCTGCACAGGCATATTCATCAGCGAGCTGACCATACGGCTGGTGGGGTAAATCTTCTGCGTGTTGATGTTTGTCTGGATGCCCAGGTCAGGATGCGTCTTGAATATCATTGCAACCTCTTCGAGCGAGGTGTTTCCTGCCCGTTCGCCGATGCCGTTGATGGTCACCTCCACCTGACGCGCTCCGTTGAGCACACCTGCCACGGTATTGGCAGTAGCCATGCCCAAATCGTTGTGACAGTGGGTGGAGAGGATACTCTTTCCGGCGGCAAAGGCATCCACATGTTCATAGAGGTATTTGATTTTCTCGCCATACTCGTATGGAGTGCGGAAACCGGTCGTATCGGGAATGTTACACACGGTGGCTCCGGCTTTGCAGACAGCTTCAATGACGCGAGCCAAATACTCGTTGTCCGTACGTCCGGCATCTTCGGCATAGAACTCCACGTCTTCCACATAGCGTTTGGCATACTTCACGGCAGCTACAGCCCGCTCGATAATCTCTTCCGGGGTACTATTGAATTTATACTTGATGTGCGAGGGACTGGTGCCGATACCCGTATGGATACGTTTATGCTTGGCATACTTCAGTGCCTCGGCAGCCACGTCGATATCCTTCTGCACGGCACGGGTCAAGGCACAGATAGTGGGCCACGTCACTGCTTTCGAGATTTCTATCACCGAGTTGAAGTCTCCCGGACTCGAAACGGGGAATCCGGCTTCAATCACATCCACGCCCAGTGCTTCCAACTGCTTGGCCACCTGAATCTTTTCTACTGTGTTCAGCTGGCAGCCCGGCACTTGTTCACCGTCGCGCAACGTGGTGTCGAAAATGAATAATCTGTCACTCATTGTTTCTTCTGGTTTTATGGTTTTTTATTATTAGTTCTCCGATTACAAAAAAGCCTTTCACACCACGGAAGTGAGAAAGGCTTTCTATATCGTTCAACTTACATATATATTATGCACAACACTCACTTCCACTCAGCTTTGCCAGTAGAATAATAATGCCGCACAATAGAATATATGTAAAGTTTGCAATCATTTTATTGTCCTCTTTTGATTAAAACGCTGCAAAGGTATAGATTTATCCAATGCAAGCAAACAAATTCGTTACTTTTTTCAGGAAATAGATAACATTTTATAAGAACCTACAGAGTTCTGCTTCATATTTGATTAAAAGAGACTCGGAGAGCCGAAGAAGCACCGATAAACAGATACAAGAAAGGTGCACTGCCGAACAGTACACCTTCCACCTTGTAATATCTCACAAAATCAATGTTTGTGGTCACAACCTTCGTGCTTATGCTCTTTGCAAGCTTCCTCCTTGTCGCAAGCACCCTCCTTGTCGCAAGCAGCTTTCTTATCACAGGCAGCTTTCTTCTCGCAAGCAGTCTTGCACTCTTCCTTGCCGCAAGGTTTGTCACACTTAATGGTGTCACAAGGAGTAGCACAGCATGAATCTGCTTGACAACAGGGAGCAGCAGCCTCACATTTCTCAACCTTGCAAGAATCAGCAGCTTCGTCTGCCGCAGCAGCCTTTTTGTTACCACAAGAAGATACAGAAACAGCGAAAATCATTGCAAATGCAGCCAAAAACATTTTTGTTTTCATTGTAATATTGCTTTAAACGTTAATAAATAGATTGTTTGAGCGACAAATATACGGAGTTCTTTTGATTATCCAATAAAAGAGGATATTTTTTTCAAGATTTCATAGCAAGAAGTAAGCTAACTTTCCGGTGTCGGTTCTCAATCGATACTTATCAACATGTCAATCATCTCTCACTAGAAGTTAAAAGCTAAATGACAATTGGAGGCAAGCTTATTTCGATTGCTAAACTCCCCGTTTCTTCCACACTTGTGCGGAGCACGCTGGACACAAGTGCGGAACAAACGGGACACAAGTGTGGAGCACGCTCCGCACTTGTGCGGAAGAAACGCCTTACAAGTACCCCCAAACTCCCCCTGAAGGGGATGTTTTAGAATGATTAAACTGTCTACTTCCAGAAACAAACATTCACACTCCTCTCTCCTTTTGGAGAGGGCTAGGGAGAGGCTTTTCTTCTCTATTCGCTTACGCTCATCAGCTTCGCAGTCCACTACCTCTATGCCGATTGCAAAACATCCGCTGCAAATTCCAACATTGCTTCTAAACATTAAGCAATAAATTAGGCAGAATCTTATCTATCATGGCTTGAGGTACATCGCATTCTCGGGCTATTTTCGGCCACCGAGATGCACATTCACATACTTCGTCAATAATAGCCGAAGCGTCTAGGTGGAAAGATTTAACGGCATAGTAACCAGTGCTTGGGGAGTGAGCCTATATTTTGTGGCAGGACCACGGCCAAAGGTCTCAACAAAACCATTCTTCACGGCAGCAGAAATCACTCTTTTCATGGTACTATCACTTGGAGCATTAGATATCCCTCGCGTTATTTCCATTCTATTGCTCAATGGATGAAAATGTAAGAATTGCAGTACTTCAAGTTCTATTGTCATAGTAATCTATTTTATCGGCTCAAAGATAGTGCTATTTCCCAATAAATCGGCTCAACTTGAACCGATTTATCTGTTATTTCTTGCTTGTTTGAGCTGATTTATTCAATATCTCCATTTATTAGGGATAGTATTTATGGAAGAATTTCTTCATTTCTCCACAAACTTTTGATAAAACTTCTGCATCACCTCTATAAACTCATTCGGAAGTCTTTTCAGCACTTCCTTTCTGATATGCTCCGGTACACCACCGTAAAAGGCTTCCGCTATTCCGCCCGTAATGGCTCCCATGGTATCGGCATCACCTCCCAATGAAACAGCCAGGCGAACGGCACTTTCGTAATCCGAACTTTCTAAGAATGCAATGATTGATTCGGGTACGGAACCTTGACAAGTAACATCAAAATGATAATCCGGCCTGATGTCATCGCAACTTCTATTGAGATCATATCCAAAGGTCGTTTCTACATATTCCTTGATTTCCTGCTTGCTTTTTCCATTACGAGCCAAA
>JAGATY010000084.1 GCA_017621035.1 Bacteroides sp.
CTCCCACCACTTAGGTTCCCCCCCCCCCCCCCCCCTTGAGAGTGGAAAGATGAAAGTTGATAGTGGATAGTTGAGAGTTGACTGCGGAACTGATGAGGCTAAGCGAGAAACTTTCCACTTTCATCTTTCCACTTTCAACTATCAAAAGTTTTGTTTAACGCTTTTGCCAAAATCATTTTTCCCTTAGCTGTGTGATACCCTATCTTTGCAGCGTGCTTTGGGAAAGTTGGGGGATGGATGGTGTCGGTTTAAGGTGGTTTGTGAAAGCTTGTAGTATTTCCTGGGAGGGGAAGGAAAGAGCAAAGCGTTCTTTGAAAGATTTTTATACAGTGCAAGAAACTGTTTCGTTGGTGATGATGGCAGTCTTTGGAATGAGCAAAAAGAAGGGTGCATCAGGGCAGATTATCTCTGCGAGTCACCTGATACACCCTTTGCTTTTGGTAGCGTGTTTTGAGAGTTAGCAGACTCTGTTACACGGGGCTACAAGGGAACATATTCAACAAATGCTTCCATGGCTTCGTACGATGCCAGGCCTAGGCTGCAGTAGAGGTTGGCTGTGGCATGGTTGCGGTCTTCGCTTCGTTGCCAGAAGAGGCGTTCATCGTTACCCAAAAAGGGAGCACTTTCCATCTGACTCTGATGCTTCAGGATGCTGTTTCGTTTGGCACGAAGTTCTTCCGGACTGATGGGCACGGCCATCTCGATGTTCTCAATTTCCCACTCTGCCCATGCACCACGATACATCCAGATGCGGCAATCTTCCAGCCATGCGGCTTTCTCTTCTTTCTCCAAATCTACAGCAGCAAATACGGCATCGGTACATACTCGGTGGGTACCGTGTGGGTCGGCCAAGTCTCCGGCCACAAAGATTTGATGAGGTTTTACTTCACGAAGCAGATTGCGGACAATTTCAACATCGGCTTCACTGATGGGGTTCTTCTGAATCTTTCCGGTTTCGTAGAAAGGCAAGTCGAGGAAGTGGCAACGCTCAAGCGGAATGTTGTTGTAGGTACATGCTGTGCGTGCCTCGCCTCGGCGGATAAGTCCCTTGATGGTGAGTATGTCGCGAGTGTCCATATCTCCGTCTTTCTTCTCGTGGAGGAACTTACGGATTTCGGCATATTTCTTGTTGATGACTTCATCTTTGCTCTCGTTGAACAGTTGGTTGAAGCCATTGATGAAGTGCAGGAAGCGAACCACTTCTTCATCGCCCACGGCAATGTTTCCACTGGTTTGGTAAGCAACGTGTACTTCGTGGCCTTGCTCTACCAATCTTCTTAGAGTACCCCCCATGGAGATGACGTCATCATCGGGGTGAGGAGAGAAGATGATTACACGTTTGGGATAGGGGTTAGCACGCTCCGGACGATAGGTGTCGTCTGCATTGGGTTTGCCTCCGGGCCATCCGGTAATGGTGTGTTGCAGGTCGTTGAATATCTTGATGTTGACATTATAGGCAGAGCCATAGAGGGCAAGCAATTCACTCAGTCCATTCTCATTGTAATCTTTGTTGGTCAGTTTGAGGATGGGCTTTCCGGTCAGTTGGCAAAGCCATACGATGGCACTACGGATAAGTTTGTCATTCCACTCGCAAGAAGTTACCAGCCAGGGACGTTGAATGCGGGTGAGATTAGATGCAGCAGAGAGGTCGATGACCACGTGTGCATTGTTATGCGTTTGCAAGTAAGAAGCAGGAATGGTATCGGTTACGTTGCCTTCCACACACTCTTTTACCATCTTGGCTTTCTCTTCGCCCCAAGCCATCAGATAAATCTTCTTGGAAGAGAGGATGGTAGATACGCCCATTGTGATGGAGCTGACGGGTGTACTCTCCAGGCTTCCGAACAATTTGGTTGCATCGTTGCGTGAGGCATTGTCCAGAAGAATCAGACGGGTGGTGGAGTTGAGTCGTGAGCCAGGCTCGTTGAAACCGATGTTACCCACACGTCCTATGCCTAATACGGCAATGTCTATGCCTCCGAAGCTTTCAATGCGTTGCTCGTAAAGCCGACAATAATCAAAGATGTTGTCTTTTGCAATGGTGCCATCGGGGCTGAAGATG
Organism: Bacteroides sp.; assembly: GCA_017621035.1. Classification (GTDB taxonomy): domain Bacteria; phylum Bacteroidota; class Bacteroidia; order Bacteroidales; family Bacteroidaceae; genus Bacteroides. The sequence continues at coordinate 2,063 of JAGATY010000084.1, forward strand.
TTCTGCTTGTCGATGTCCACGTGGTCGAGCAACATCTCTTTCAGTGCATTGAGGTTGCTATTGATGGCATCGGGTGTCAATGGATAATACTCATAGAGGTTGAAGACAATAACATTGCGGAAACTCAATCCCTCTTCTTTGTGCATGCGGATAAGCGATGTGTAGAGGCTACGAGGTGAGTGACCTCCGGCCAAAGCCAATACACAGAAGCGTCCGGCCTTTTGTTTTTCACGAATGGTTTGTGCAATGTCCAGCGCTATTTGGCCGGCACCTTCGTCAGATGACTCGTAGATGTCGGTGCGAATCTTTTCCAGACGGGTTAACACTGAACGCTCGAAAGCGTTTTCGGGACGGTAATAACAAGGTGATACCTGGTTAAGCGTGATTTGAGAACTTAAATTGGTCTTCATGTTTTTTGGTATAAGTGAATGATTTTGGTTACTCGATATCGTATAAAATTAGGCACGGACAACACAGATAAACACTGATTCTTTTTATTTGTTTATAATTTCCGTGTAATCCGTGCCTAAAATTATTGGTTTATGGCACAGTCCCCATATTTGAGTGAATTAAATATTGTAGGTTCCGTCCACAAGTTGACCCATGGCCCATACGGCACGAATCCTCAGGTCTTCGTCCATGACGATGATGTCTGCATCTTTTCCCTTTTGCAAAGAGCCCTTTCGGTCGTAGACACCCATAATCTTGGCCGGAGTTTCGGAAGCCATGCGTACGGCATCTTCCAAAGGAATTTCTGCTTTTTGTACCATGGTACGAATACATCTATCCATGGTTGCCACACTACCTGCCAATGCAGAACGGTCGGCCAACTTGCAAACGCCATCTTCAATGATAACGCGCGGGTCGAAGGCTTCTTTGCTATCGCTAGCAGCACATGCAAGAGCGTCGGTAATCAATGCGGTCTTTTCCACACCTTTGATACGATATACCATGCGGAGAATGGTGGGGGGAACGTGGATACCATCTGCTACCACTTCTACGGTCATATCCTCCATCAGGTAGATACTTTCCACGGTACCTTCATATTTATACTCGCGACGTTTGTGGAAACCGGGCATTGCGTTATAGAAGTGAGTAGCATGTGTATAGCCGGCAGCATAGGCTGTACTGATGTCATCGTACTCGGCTTGAGTGTGTCCTACTGATGCGAGGATACCCTTACCGGTGATGTACTTACCGAATTGCATCGCTCCGGGGAGCTCCGGTGCAGCATCCCAACGTTTGATACAATCATATTTCTCCACGAGGGGGATGTATTCGTTGGGGTCGGGATTCTTAATGTTTTCCGGAAGCTGACCACCTGCCATGGCCAAGTTGAAGTAATGTCCTTCCAGGTGGAGACCGAGGATGGGGCTGTTCTCTTGCTTCATCAGCTTGGTACAAGTTTCCGAAGCTTGTTCAATCATAGGAATGGTTGAGGAAGACATGGTGGGGAAGATACTGGTACTACCATATTTCTGATGTGTATGGGCAGCAGTGAGGAAAGCATCTTCGGTACATTCCATAAAGTCGCGTCCGCCACCACCATGGCAGTGCATTTCTACGGCACCGGGCAATACGTACATGCCTTTCACGTCGATGATGTGAGCACCGATAACGGCTAAGTCACAATTAGTTACTTCCAGTATTTTGTTATCTCTGATGAGCACGGAGCCATCTTTGAGCCATCCTTGAGGAGTAAGGATTCGGGCGTTGATTAGTTGGGTCAACATAGAATTAGAATGTATTAAGTTAATGTTATTGATTACTTCGTTATGGGAGCTTCCTCCCTTACGAGAGGCAAATTTAGTTACTTTTCGCTAATAATGGATAAGAATAAGGAATTTTGTTTGTGTTAAATGCTGTAAAAGATAGAGACTAGGCAAGAAAAAGCCCCGTTGTCAGCCAGAGTGGGCGTAACAACGGGGCTATGATGTTGAGTGGCACTATGCAAAAAGCCGATAAAGATTCCAAATTCTTAATTCTTCATTCTTCATTTACACGTTGCCAATACTAAAGTTCTCGGGATGTTTTCCTTTGAAGTCTTTAAAATAAAGCTTTATCTCACGCATGTCCTTTTCCAAGTCTCCACTGGGAGTGATGGCTTTGGTGGAGGTGATGCACTTCTTCGAGTAATCTATTCCAATAAGCATGATGGGCACTTGTGCCTTCAGTGCTATGTGATAGAAGCCTTTCTTCCAGTTGGGATTGGCCTTGCGAGTACCTTCGGGAGTGATGGCCAGATGGAAATGCTTGCTTTCGGCAAACTTTTGTGCCATTTGGTCAACCAGTGAAGTACGTTTACCTCGGTCAACAGGAATGCCTCCTACGGCCTTGAATAGCAATCCGAGGGGGAAGAAGAACCACTCCTTTTTCATCATAAAGCTGGTTTTACGCCCGATGGAGCCATAGAAAAGCTTACCGATGAAGAGATCCCAATTGGAGGTGTGAGGTGCTGCACAAATCACACACTTGTCGAAGTTGGGCACCGTCACATTGACTTTCCAGCCCAAGAGTTTGAAATAGATAAATCCGTAGATACTTTTCTTCATGCTTACTTCAGATTTCCGAGGGCTTCGATGATGGAGTCTATCTTGCTATTGAAGTCAGCATGAAACTTTTTATAATAGGCTTTTACATTGCCCGGTTCGGTATGACTGATGCGGCTGATGTATTCATCACGCACGTTGAGTATCTCTGTCATCAACTGGTCGGCCTTATCCTTATCGGTTCCCGGCACATAAAGGCTGTTGATTACACACTCTGCGAACAGTTCGCTGGTGATATAATTGACGTTCTTTTTCAATAGTTTTCTACTAGCCATAGTATCAAAGTATTAAGTGAATAATAAGTTTATTGCCCGTAAAGGTAGACATTTTTGTCGGATAATGCGGAAATTTGGGCATTTTTTCTTCTAAGAGTGTTTGAATAGCGGGGAAAAGAGAAGCGTAACTCATTGTTTTATGACCCGTAATCCATCGTTTTGTGACTCGTAACTCATCGTTTTATAACTCGTAACTCATCGTTCCCCGGGTGAAAGTAAAAGGTATCGCTTCAAAAATAGATTTGCCGGAGCTGGCAGTTTTGCTTATCTTCGCAGACTGATAAGAAGTTTGACTTATGAAAGTAACACTCATTCAGACAGATATTGCGTGGAATAATCCCATCGAAAATCTACAACGGGCTGAGGAGGCTTTGCTTCGCCATCCGCAAACAGACCTCTTTTTGCTTCCCGAAATGTTTACTACCGGCTTCTGTACCCGTCCTTCCGGGGTGGCCGAAGTGGCCGATGGAGCTACGTTGCATTGGATGAAACGTATGTCGGAACTAACCGGAGCGGGTGTGGCAGGAACTGTAGCCGTGGAAGAAGAGGGACGATACTACAACCGTCTCTATTTTACGACTCCTGAAGGAGTGGTTCATCGGTACGACAAACGTCACCTCTTTTCTTATGGAGAAGAGCATTTGTACTACTCGGCGGGAGATGAACGAGTCATCATAACCCATTGTGGAACAAGCATTTTGCTGGCAACCTGTTACGACCTCCGTTTCCCGGTGTGGACACGTTGCCGGAATGATTACGACATGATTATCTATCTCGCCAACTGGCCACAAACTCGTCGGGCGGTTTGGGACACACTTCTGCGGGCACGTGCCATGGAAAACCAATGCTATGTGGCCGGAGTCAATCGGGTGGGAGAGGATCCCGTTGCGGCATACAATGGTGGAACGATGCTTATCGACCCTTATGGAAACATACTTACGGCCTGTTCCGATGGTCTTCCCGGTGAAGTCTCCGGAGAGGTTGAAGTGCAACGAGTAGCAAGTTTCAGAACCAAATTTCCGGCATTGGATGATGCCGATAATTTTACTTTAATGGAAGCCTCGGGGCAGAAAGTAAAAGGCAGGTGAAGATAAAATTCCCCTACCTCTTTCATATATCAGAAAAAAAAACGAAATTTGCCACGCTTTTACGAAGCAGTGTAAACCCGAAGGAGAATACTCCCGACGGTAACTGTGTAAGCAAATAATATCAAACATCATTAAATATTAAACTGAAGACAAATGACTAAAAGTGCATTGCAAATTGCTCGGGCAGCTTACCAACCTAAGCTCCCCAAGGCCTTGAAAGGTAACGTGAAGGCCGTGTCAGGTGCCGCAACTCAGTCGGTTGCAGACCAAGAGGCTATCCAGAAGTTGTTCCCCAACACTTACGGAATGCCCCTCGTTAAGTTTGAAGAAGCAGCAGAGGCTACCCAATTCCCCGTTATGAACGTAGGTGTAATCCTCTCTGGAGGTCAGGCTCCTGGTGGTCACAATGTAATCTCCGGTCTGTTTGATGGTATTAAGAAACTCAATCCGGCCAATAAACTCTATGGTTTCATTCTTGGCCCCGGTGGATTGGTTGACCACAACTACATGGAACTGACCGCTGAAATTGTAGACGAATATCGCAATACCGGTGGTTTCGACATCATTGGTTCAGGTCGTACAAAACTGGAAAAAGAAGATCAGTTTGAGAAAGGTTATGAAATCATCAAGGAACTTGGCATCAAAGCATTGGTCATCATTGGTGGTGACGACTCAAATACCAATGCCTGCGTGCTGGCCGAATACTATGCTGCCAAGCAATATGGCGTGCAAGTAATTGGTTGTCCTAAGACCATCGACGGTGACTTGAAGAACGATATGATTGAAACCTCTTTCGGTTTCGATACCGCTTGTAAGACCTATTCAGAAGTGATTGGCAATATCCAACGCGATTGTAACTCGGCTCGCAAGTACTGGCACTTCATCAAGCTGATGGGACGTTCGGCTTCTCACATCGCTTTGGAGTGTGCTTTGCAAGTTCAACCCAACATCTGCATCGTATCAGAAGAGGTAGAAGCAAAGGATATGTCACTGGACGACATCGTTACTTACATTGCTCAAGTAGTAGCTGACCGAGCTGCAGAAGGCAACAACTTCGGTACCGTACTGATTCCCGAAGGTTTGGTTGAATTCATTCCTGCAATGAAGAGACTGATTGCCGAATTGAATGACTTCTTGGCTGCTAATGCAGAAGAGTTTGCTCAAATCAAGAAATCGGCTCAACGCGACTATATCATCCGCAAGCTTTCTCCCGAAAATGCAGCTATCTATGCTAGCTTGCCCGAAGGCGTTGCTCGTCAGTTGTCACTCGACCGCGACCCGCACGGAAACGTTCAAGTTTCACTGATTGAAACCGAAAAATTGCTCTCAGAAATGGTTGGCACCAAGTTGGCTCAATGGAAAGAAGAGGGTAAATACACCGGAAAGTTTGCTGCTCAACACCACTTCTTCGGTTACGAAGGACGTTGTGCTGCTCCTTCTAACTTCGATGCTGACTATTGCTACTCACTCGGATACACAGCTGCTGCCCTGATTGGTGAAGGCAAAACAGGCTACATGTCATCAGTACGCAACACAACTGCTCCGGCCGAACAATGGATTGCAGGTGGTGTGCCCATCACAATGATGATGAATATGGAACGTCGTCACGGAGAAATGAAGCCCGTTATCCAGAAAGCATTGGTTAAACTGGATGGTGCTCCCTTCAAGACATTTGCTGCCAATCGCGACAAGTGGGCAAAGGAAACAGCCTATGTATATCCCGGTCCTATCCAATACTTTGGCCCGACAGAGGTTTGTGACCAACCTACTAAAACCCTGCAATTGGAACAAGCCAAATAATCATCGCATATTGATTTGATTAACATACATAAAAGAGGGTGTATCAAGTTCTACTCCGATGCATCCTCTTTTGTTTGAAACCCCACATGAGTAGTAAAAGCAAAACCACCTCTCGACGGAAGGTAACCACCAAACGACGAGCTTCATCACCCCAACCGGTAGCCGGCATACAACGAACAATGCCAGCCTGGCAACGCTATCTACTCTCTTTCCTGCTGATACTCTGCTTCTCCGCAGGCTTCTACTGGTTCTTTATCCGCCCTTACGCCTATCGTTGGAAACCCTGTTACGGCCTGAAAGGCTATGGCGTCTGCATGCCTTGCGACTTCGATGTACACGGAATCGACATTTCCCACCACCAAGGAGAGATAGATTGGGAACAACTCTCAACCGACAAAAACCTCAAATTCCCCATTCACTTCATCTTCATGAAAGCCACCGAAGGAGGAGATTTTGTCGACAACACCTTTACATACAACTTTGAACAAACCCGCACACATGGCTTCATCCGAGGAGCCTACCACTACTTCACTCCACAAACCGACCCCTTGAAACAAGCCGAACACTTCATCAGCAACGTAACTTTGCAAGCCGGCGACCTGCCTCCCGTGCTCGATGTCGAAGTAAAAGGCCGTAAAACTCCCGAGGAACTAAAGACTGCCGTCCGCACATGGCTTCAACGCGTAGAGCAACACTATGGCATCAAGCCCATCCTCTACACCTCTTACAAGTTTAAAGAACGTTATCTGAACGATAGCATCTTCAATACCTACCCCTATTGGATAGCCCACTACTATGTAGACTCCGTCCGCTACCAAGGTAAATGGCACTTCTGGCAACACACCGATGTAGGTACCGTTCCCGGAATCGACGAGAAAATAGACCTAAACGTCTTCAATGGTTCATTGGAAGAACTTACCTCACTTACGTTGAAATAAACAAGTTAACAAGTAGACAAGAGGAACAAGAAATGATTCCTTTGGGAGGGAGCAATAGAGACTTCAGATTTTAGCCTTCACTTATGATTGATGTCGGTCATCACTTAAGACCAACGCTAGTCATCACTTAAGACCAACATCGGTCGTCACTGATAATCGTTTTTTTATTCAAACAACCCGGGATAGATTTCTGCACCGGTTTGGGTGGTGTTGAGCTCTTTTTGCAGAGTGCCGTCTGGAGAATAGAAGAGTTGGCACTCTTCGTCGGAGTTGTAGACTTCAACGGTAAAGACAAAGAGTGAAGGATGATGCGGAAAGGAGACTATGCGAATGTCACTCAGATGCATACCGCCAATCAGATACTGATGAAAAGATTCGGAGACGGCCGGTGGAATTTTGCTGAACGATTCAACGTCGGTTTCCGTCATTACCCATACTCCTTCGGGGGTGAACCAAACGTCCAACTCTGTGGAATCTTGTATGAACTTGGCAACATAGCAGCCTGCCATCTGATACCATTCTGTACGATTGGCGGTAGGATACATCTGTTTGAATGCTTTCTCTACGACTTCAGGGAGATTGGAAGCAGAGAGGGTTATCGATAATGATAGTAGCAAACTCATCAGGAGGTGCTGTAGAAAGGGCTTCATATGTTGAGGTTTAGGTTCATTTCTTATAACAAACTTCCTTTCGTTTTGTTGCTTGGTATGATTGAAATTGGTCATTTGATTGTCCGAAAACGAATCTTAGTGTCCGTTTTCGGACACTTTAATATTATTGCTATCTTTGATTATCAGTACTTTATCTGTTTGGCACGTGTTTTGCGATACTATAAGCGATGTGTGTTGGCACGTTCGTTTTTGTAGCGATGTACAACAGACAGCTTAGTAAATCAGTAACATAAAACAGAGACTATGGATAGAGAAATTCCGAAAGATGTATTAAAGAAAGAACGTAACAAAAAGATTCTTCGTTACGCACTTGTAGCAACCGCCGGCATTGTTTTGGTGTCGGTACTCCTTTCTGCCATGCGGACGGGGATAAAAGAGAAAGAAGTTGTCTTCTCAACCGTCGATACCGGCACCATCGAGGTTAGTGTCAGTGCCAGCGGAAAGGTGGTTCCGGCCTTTGAAGAGATTATCAATTCACCCATCAACACCCGAATTGTAGAGGTATATAAGAAAGGTGGCGATAGTGTTGATGTAGGAACTCCCTTGCTGAAGTTAGATTTGCAGAGCACCGAAACCGAGTACAAGAAGCTGCTTGATGAGGAACAAATGAGAAGCTACAAGCTGGCACAATTGCGAGCCAACAATAAAACGAAGCTCAATAGCTTGGCCATGCAGGTAAAGGTGAAAGCAATGGAACTGAACCGAATGCAAGTGGAACTTCGCAATGAACGCTATCTTGATAGCCTGGGTAGCGGAACTACCGACAAAGTTCGTCAGGCCGAATACAGCTATAACGTGGCACAACTGGAGTACGAGCAACTTCAACAACAATATAGCAATGAGAAAGAGGTGCTCGATGCTGAGTATAAAGTGCAAGAGTTGGACTTCAGTATCTTCCGCAAAGGCTTAGCCGAGATGAAACGCACATTGGACGATGCCCAGGTACGTTCACCCAGAAAGGCTATTCTTACGTACATCAACAATCAGATTGGTGCACAAGTAGGGCAGGGAAGCCAGATTGCCGTCATCAGCGATTTGAGCCACTTCAAAGTAGAGGCCGAGATAGCTGATACCTATGGCGAACGAGTAGCAGCTGGAGGAAGAGCGTTGGTAAAGATAGGTAATGAAAAGCTGGAAGGTAGCATCAGTAGCGTAACGCCTCTCTCCAAAAACGGAGTAATAGCTTTCAGTGTACAACTAACAGAAGATAATCATCGTCGTCTCCGCTCCGGTTTAAAGACCGACGTTTATGTGATGAATGCGGTCAAGGAAGACGTTATGCGCATTGCCAATGCCTCTTTTTACGTGGGTCGTGGTGAGTATGAGCTGTTTGTTCGCACCTCAGATAAGAAGGTGGAGAAACGAAAAGTGCAGCTTGGAGACTCAAACTTCGATTACATCGAGGTGATTAGTGGTTTGCAACCGGGCGATAAGGTGATTGTCAGTGACATGAGTCAATATAAAAACAAGAGTAAACTTACACTCGACTAACCTCATACGAAGCGAAGTCTCCCCGTTTTGATGAGTAATCATCCGGAGTTTTATCCGATAAAACGATGCTTTCCTCTTGATAAAACGGCCTTTTCTTCTTGACAAAACGACGTTTTCCGTCTGATGAATGGAAATGTACTCTTTTGAAACAAACGTATATACAATCTATAAAGCAGAAACATATGATTAAAGTCTATCTAAAACAAGCCCTGACTCTGATGAAACAACATCGCTTATTTAGTGGTATTTATATACTAGGAACGGGGCTTTCCATTGCATTGGTGATGACGCTTTTCATCATCTTCTACGTGAAGTTTGCGCCCATTTACCCCGAATACAATCGAAATCGGATACTTGTACTGAAGGACGTAAAGCGGGTAAGCAAGCAAAACGAAGGTAACTGGAGCCTGAATAGTGGAGCCAGTTGGTACGTAGTAAAGGAGTTGATGGCCAATCTGCAACATTGCGAGGCACTGGCAGCAGCTAACTTGGATGAGTGGAACGATTATCGCATCTCCTTACCCGATGGAGGCAATCTTAAAGTTGCGGCCAACTTCACTAATAGTGACTTTTGGCGGGTATTCAACTTCAATTATGTGGAAGGTCATCCTTACACTTCCGAACAAATTGAGGCCAAGGAACCGGTAGCTGTACTCAGTGCCTCCCTCTCCAAACGCCTTTTTGCCACTACTGCTACGGTGGGACGCAAATTCTTTTTCAACGGCAAGGAGTTTACGGTATGCGGAGTGGTGGAAGATGTCTCCAATGCTACCCCCGAGACCGTTGGCGATTTGTGGGTACCTCTAACCCATAGCAGTTGGATAACAAGAGAATACGATTCCGACAACCTGATGGGTAGCCTCCACCTTTTCTTTCTGGCACCTTCTGCATCAGACAAAGAAGCACTCAGAAACGAGATATTGGAGGTCATCCATAAGTACAACCAGCAGAATGAACACTATGTACACGACGTCTTCGAACAACCGGATGAGTATTGGCTCAGTACCTTCCGCTCAGGTTTTGTCGATGCTCAAGTAACTCCTTGGAATGTATTAAAGAGTCATCTAATCACCCTTTTGGCCTTCTTGATTATACCTGCTTTGAATCTTAGTGGTATGATTAGTAGTCGAATGGACAGCCGAATGGCTGAGATAGGTGTACGCAAAGCCTATGGAGCTACCGACAGAAGTCTGGTTAGTCAGGTGCTTTGGGAGAATCTGTTACTTACTTGCATCGGTGGATTAGTGGGCTTGTTGCTCTCTTATCTGATTGTTCTGATGGCCAGCGATTGGATTCTGACGCTCTTCGATGCCTTTATCATGTTCCCCGGAAAGGAATATAAGCTGACGTTTGAAATGCTTTTCAATCCTGTAGTCTTCACGTCCGCCCTTCTGTTCTGCGTGATACTGAACCTCTTTTCCGCTCTGATACCTACCGTATGGGCGTTGCGTAGGAGCATTATCAGTGCCATTCACGCCAAGAGATAACAACCTTTACTTACTGAACTCTTAAAACTAACGATGCTTTATGCTTAAAACAATATTACATCAATTGTTGAATCAACGTCGTATGAACGGCTGGATATTCTTTGAACTCCTATTAGTCAGCCTCTTTTTGTGGATGGTTATCGACCCCATCTGTGTACTGAAGTCGGTGCAAAACATGCCGCACGGGTACGAATCAGAGGGTCGATACGTTGTCCGTTTGCAGACATTGGATGCTACATATGCAGCATTCAACCCCGAATATGAGGACGATTCCTTGCGCGTGAACTATTACGAACACATAGCCCGTTTGTTGCGCGACCTGCCGGAAGTTGATAGTTATGCCGTTTCTGTACAGCTCAGCTTCCCCGGTAGTGGTAATTGGAGTGGGGGAACGCTTTATGGTGATACCCTTGCCGTTAAGGGAGATAAGTTTGTGCATGGTCAGTGGTATGCCTTTGTAGACTTTGAAGGAAGTGACCCTCTCAAGACTTACGGCTTCCGCGATGCTGCCACGGGTACCTATTTGCAGAAACCTGCAGATACCCGCAACAAGCTTTTCCTCTCCGAAAACTATGCACAGGCACTCTGTGGAACCGCTCAAGCCACCGGTAAGTATGTCTACATGGGCGATCAATCCAAGCACGAAGTGGCCGGTGTATTTGCCAATTACAAGCACTTTGAACAAACGGAGTACTATCCTCTATACATCCAGTTTGAGCAAGAAATCAAAGCTTCACCCTACATGGTTTGGCGCTATCCCTTCATTCTGAAGCTGAAAGAGGGAGTAGATGCCACTGCTTTTGAGCAACGATTCCTGAAAGAGGTGGCTCCTTTGTTGAGCATGGGCAACCTGCGTTTCGCATCTTTGAAGAGTTTTGATAGTTACGTGGAGGACAATAAAGAGATGTCCGGCACCAACAATCTCTTTCGTTTGAAGTATGCACTTACGGGTTTTGCCGTACTTTGTATCTTCTTAGGCATGCTGGGAACCTTTTGGATACGCAGTAATGCTCGCAGACAAGAGATTGGAGTGATGAGAAGTATGGGCGCCTCCCGCCAAACAATCACCCTCCAGTTCTTGTTGGAGGCCGGATTGTTGGTTACACTTGCCTTCCTTTGTGCACTGGTTTTCATCCTGATTTATGGCCATTTGGAGGGCTTTACACCTGTTCCTTCGGCAGGTAACCATCCGTTGAGAGACCCGGACTTCTGGGCAAACAACTTTACCGGTCACTTCTTTGTGGTGAGTATGGTTGCATACATCATTCTCTTGGTTACTTCGTTGTTGGGCACTTATATCCCTGTTCGCAGGGCTGCCAATGTACTTCCGGCCGATGCACTTCGTGACGAGTAATCCTCAATATTCAATATTCAAAAATCAAACATCAGAAATATTTAATTCATTATTTAAAAATAAGTTAGTATGGAAACAAAAGAAACTATGATTAAGCTGACAGGTATCAATAAGATTTATCGTACCAATGAGATTGAAACACAGGCACTGGAGAATGTGAACCTGGAGGTGAAGAAGGGTGAATTTCTCAGTATCATGGGACCTTCAGGCTGCGGAAAGTCAACGTTGCTCAATATCATGGGCTTGTTAGATACACCCACCAGTGGCACAATAGAGGTTGCCGGCACCAATGTTACCGGAATGAAGGACAAGGAACTGGCTGCTTTCCGCAACAAGAACTTGGGCTTTGTCTTCCAGAGCTTCCACCTTATCAACTCTCTGAATGTGATCGACAATGTGGAACTTCCCTTACTTTACCGTAAGATGGCTGCAAAAGAACGTCGTGAACTTGCTGAGGAGGTGCTGCATAAAGTTGGATTGGGCCATCGTATGCGTCACATGCCTACCCAACTAAGTGGCGGTCAATGCCAGCGTGTAGCTATTGCTCGTGCTATTATTGGTAATCCCGAAATCATTCTTGCGGACGAACCAACCGGTAACTTGGACTCAAAAATGGGTGCCGAAGTCATGGAATTGTTGCAGCAACTTAACCACGAAGATGGTCGCACCATTGTAATGGTAACCCACAATGACTCGCAGGCGCAACAGACAACTCGTGTAGTTAAGTTCTTCGACGGGCGACAGATAGGGTAATAAGCAATTGACAATTGATAATTGATAATTGACAATTGGGCTATTTACTATTTACGATTTGGCTATTTACAATTTACGATTGATGTTTAATCGCTTATGAAAAGATATATTCAAACCGCTATTTACCAGCTTCGCAATCAGCCATTACTGAGCGCTATTACCATACTTGGTACGGCCTTGGCCATATGCTTGATAATGGTAATCTTGATTATCTATCAGGCAAAGACGGCTGATTATGTTCCGGAAGTCAATCGCTCACGTAGTTTGTATGTGAAGTGGGTACGTTATTTGGTGGATAAAGAGAAGAACTGGGCCAGTCATTCGCGTGCCTCACTCTGGTTAGCAAAGGAGGTTTTCTACAACTTGAAGACTCCCGAGGCTGTAACAGCATACTATCTGGCTGGGGATGTACAGGTAGGAGTAACCGGTCTTGCCGATGAAGAGGTCACTTCTTTGTTACTGACCGATGCAGCCTTCTGGAAGGTTTATCAGTTCCGATTCCTGGCCGGCAAACCATATTCAGAGGCCGAACATCAGAGCGGCATCAAGTCGGCAGTGGTTGCCGAACGAGTGGCACGCCGACTTTATGGCAGTGCTGAAGTAGCCATCGGTAAGACGGTGTCCATCAATTTTGCCGACTACACCATCTGTGGAGTGGTGGAAGATGTGAATAAGTTTTGCGAACTATCCTATGCAGAGGTGTGGGCACCCTACAATTCAAACGGTGTTGCTACAGGCTCGCATGAGTCGGGTAACGGTCAATGCACCGGTAACTATAACATCGTGATGCTGGCAAAGAGCAGTGCCGACTTCGACGATATTCGTGCGGAAGTAGACAAAGGAGTGAATTCGGTCAACACAATGTTGGCTCCTCACAACAGCGAACTGCAACTGATGGGACAACCCGACGATTTCAAGACACAGCTTGCGCGCATCTATGCCAACCAGTATGACAATCTTAAAGGCGACTTCTATAAGTATCTCATCATGATTGGAATCATTCTGCTGGTTCCCGCCATCAATCTGAGCGGCCTTACAAATACACGCATGCGTAGACGATTGGAGGAACTTGGCTTGCGAAAGGCTTTTGGTGCAACCTCCAATAGCTTGATGTGGCAGGTGCTGAATGAGAATCTTGTGCTGACCGTGATAGGAGGCATCTGTGGCTTGGCTTTGGCCTATGCTGCCATTTGGTTGTTGGGCGACTGGCTTTTGCAAACAACAGACAGTGCCGTGGCCAGTATGAACGTGGCCATGATATCGCCGGTTGTCTTCTTCATTGCTTTTGCATTCTGCCTTCTGCTTAATATGTTGTCGGCTTATTTGCCTGCTTGGAGGGTAGCTCACATGCCGATTATAACCTCGTTGAATCAAAAACTCTGACCGTTATGTTGAAACAGATATTTACCATTATCCGAAACAACCTTCGCAGTAATCTGCTACTTATGGCAGGCATGTTTGTTATTTCAGCCTCCCTATGGTATGCAGTGGACTATGTTTACTCTGTAGCCGACAATCTGAGAAAGCCACTGGGATTTGATTGGGAACACGTCTACTACCTGCAAGTGGGCGTACTTCCGCAGGAGAGTAACCAATGGGACGATACCGAGAAATCGGCCGAGGAGCAGACTTCAGAGTATTATACCTTTCTCGACCGTGTACGCAAGCATCCGGCTGTTGAGAACTTGTGCGTCACGAGGTTGCACTATCACTACGTCTGGAAGAACTCTAATATGGCCATCTATCGCGACTCACTGGGTACCGGAACGCTTTTTCGCGGTGTGACGCCCGAATACTTCTCCGTCTTCCGTGTGAAGGGATCAGACGGAACTTCGCCTGAACAGTTGGCCGAAAAGCTGCAATGGAATGATTACATCCTGTCGGAAGATGCCGCAGACTACTTACTGAACGGTAAGAAGATGGGAACATCTGAAGCTCGGAATCCCTCAGAACTGGTGGGAGAGTACATCACATTGGATAAGCGTGACGGAGATTCGGTTCGCGTGGCTGCTGTGTGCGAGATGCAGAAGTACAATGAATATGGTGCTCCCCAACGAGCTGCATACTCCATTCTCAAATTCGCAGGTGGGGCAAATACCATGCGATACGCCTGGGCACCTTCATTCGACGTGTTTATTCGTGTGAAGCCGGAGGCAGACAATGCCGACTTTGTGCATGACTTCCGCCGAGAGATGAAGAACCAACTTCGGTTGGGCAACTACTATCTGGGCGACATTAAGGCACTGAGTATCACACGTAACGAACATCTGGCGTCGTTCCGTAGCGACCTTTACTCATACTTCAGCATTGCCGGATTCTTTCTGGTGAATGCTTTCCTGGCTATCCTGGGCACCTTTTGGTTCCGCACGCAGCAACGGACGGAAGAACTTGCCATACGTCTTGTCGTAGGTGCCACTCCCGGAAGTCTCATGCAAATGCTGATGTTGGAGGGAATCATTCTCATCACACTTGCATACTTGCCGGCCATGGGGTTGGGTTATTACCTGGGCAATGCCGAGATGGTGGAGACCTGGCCTACAGACTGGAGCATGACGCGCTTTGGCATAAGCAGCCTTTTGACCTATCTTTTGCTGCTTGCCGTAACTCTCTTCAGCATCTGGTTCCCTGCCCGAAAGGCCATGAAGATTCAACCGGTGGAGGCGTTGCATGGGGAGTAATGTGCTTGGGGAGTTGAAAGTGGAAAGATGAAAGATGAAAGTGGGGAGTGACTTTGTGGAAGGAAATCGGGTAACGGATTGCTTCTTCAGACTCACTTTCCACCTTCGTCTTTCAACTTTCAATCAGTCTTCTCTCTTTCTCCGAAAAATATTTCCTACATTTGCGCCCAATCCAATTGTAGCCATTCATGAACTTACCTCTCTTTATTGCCCGAAGAATCTACCGCAATGCTAACGCCGAAGGCAAGCAGATGTCGCGTCCTGCCGTACTGATTGCCATGACGGGAGTAGCCATTGGTCTGGCGGTAATGATTGTTTCGGTGGCAGTTATCATAGGCTTCAAACAAGAGATGAGGGAGAAAATTGCAGGCTTCGGCTCTCATTTGCAGCTCTCAAACCTACAGGCTGTGCAGGCTTACGATGCTTTGGCTGTGAGCGTGACGGACAGCTTGATGGATTTTCTGCGTGCCTATCCCGAAGTGGAACATGCCCAGCGTTACTCCTTGAAGGCCGGTATGATGAAGACCGATGAAGCTTTCTTGGGAATGATGCTGAAGGGAGTCGGCACTGAGTATGATTTGGAGTTCTTCCGCAAGCATCTGGTGGAGGGAGAGATACCGGCCTTCAGCGATTCGGCGGCCACCCAAAAGGTGCTACTCTCCAAGTCCGTGGCCGATAAGATGAAGCTGAAAGTGGGGGACAAAGTGGACACTTACTACCTGGAAGAGAAGGTGCGCATCCGACGTCTGCAGGTGGCAGGCATCTATCAGACCCACTTGGCAGAGTACGACAACCTTTTCTTGCTGACAGATATCTACACCGTCAATCGGTTGAACAACTGGCCTCGGGAGCTGGTCAGTGGGGTAGAATTGCGGTTGAGGTCGTATGAACACTTGCCGGAAGCCACCCTGGAACTAGCCGACACCTTTGCGGGGGCGTACGATGAATATGGAAACCGCTATTGTGTGCGCAACCTTGAACAGCTGCACCCACAGATATTTGCGTGGCTCGATGTGCTGGACGTCAACATCTGGGTCATCCTGGTACTGATGATAGGAGTGGCAGGGTTCACCATTGTGTCAGGCTTGTTGATAATCATCATCGAACGAACTGCCATGATTGGGGTGCTGAAGTCTCTTGGAGCCAATAACACCACCATACGAAGGCTGTTTCTTTGGTTTGCCGTCTTTCTCATCGGACGCGGCATGTGTTGGGGCAATGTGGTAGCATTGGCTCTCTATTTCGTGCAGAAAACCTATGGAGTGTTCAAGCTCGACCCCGAACACTACTATATGGAGACGGTTCCCGTTGCGCTGGATGCGGGCGTCTTCTTGTTGGTCAATGTAGGTACGTTACTGATTTCGGTGCTGATTCTCTTAGGCCCGTCGTACCTGATTACGCGCATTCATCCCGCCAACTCCATGCGTTACGAGTAGGCCGGTTGCATCTGCTCCCTACCTATAAACAAAATTCGCTACAGATACTTCTGAAGGGGGTGTTGACTTCGTACAACGAAGAGGGCCTTTTCGTACAACCAAAAGACCCTTTTCGTACAACGAAAACACCCTGAAGTTACAACCAACAGAATGTAGGGGTAGGAAAGAGGTTCAGTTTACAACCACCGTAGGGAAGTACTCCTTGAAAAGTTCTTCTGCCCGCCTTAGTTGTTCGGGCGTGTTTTCTTTCACTTCGGGGAGTTTGTACTCCCATCCCATGGCCTCATATTTGTGTACGCCCAAGCGGTGATAGGGCAGAATCTCCACCCGTTGGATGCAACGATAGTGACCTAAAGCCTCACCCAAAGCACGGATATCTTCCTCCCAATCGCTATAGCCGGGCACGAGAACATAGCGCAACCATACGGGGCGGTTGTGGGCTTCGATCCAAGCTGCTGTGCGCAAGGTTTGCCGGTTGCTGCATCCGGTCAGTAAGCGGTGGCGTTCGGGATTGAACTGTTTTACGTCCAACAACACGAGGTCGGTCAGCTTCAACAGCTCCTCCACATACTCATTCCACACTCCTCCGTTGCTGTCCAAGCAGATGTGAATGTCTTGTGCTTTCAGCTCGCGGAACAGAGGTATCAGTCTTTTGGCCTGCATGGTTGGCTCTCCGCCGGAGAAAGTTATGCCTCCCCGTTTGCCGAAGAAGGGCTTTTGACTGACGGCCATCTCAACTATCTCGTGGATAGGTGTAGGCGTGCCGCCCGAAACATCAATGGTGTCGGGGTTGGCGCAATAGAGACAACGGAAGGGACATCCTTGCAAAAAGACGACCAGGCGCAACCCGGGACCGTCGAAGGTGCCCATCGATTCGTAGGAATGTACGTTAATCACAGTGGATAGGTATAGAAAAGAGCATGAACCATGCGTACCGAACGGCTGTCCGGTTGGCATGATTCATGCGTCAGGGTTTGATATTCATGTAATGGATTACATTCTTTCGTGGAACGAACGACTGATAACCTCCAGCTGATGCTCACGACTCAGCTTCACGAAGTTCACGGCATAGCCCGACACACGAATGGTCAGCTGAGGATACTTCTCCGGATGCTCCATGGCGTCTTCCAGCATTTCACGGTTCAAAACATTGACGTTGAGGTGGTGTGCACCCTTCGTAAAGTATCCGTCCATCATAGTCACGAGGTTCTCTACTCGCTCTTCCGGTGTGGGACCCAATGACTTCGGCACGATGGAGAAAGTATTGGAAATGCCGTCTTGTGCATCGCGGTAACGCAGTTTGGCTACCGACGAGAGGGAGGCGATAGCACCTTTCTTATCCCTTCCATGCATAGGATTGGCACCCGGGGCAAAGGCAACACCTTTGGCACGTCCGTCGGGAGTGGCGCCCGTCTTCTTTCCATACATCACGTTGGAAGTAATGGTAAGCAGTGAAAGCGTGGGGCGGGCATTCTTATATACCGGCAAACGCTTCAGTTCTTCACTGAAATAGTAGACCAAATCTACACCCAACTGATCCACTCGGTCGTCATTATTACCAAAGCAAGGGAAGTCTCCTTCTATCTTAAATCCTTCGGTCAAACCGATTTCATTGCGTTGAGCGGTTACTTTGGCATAACGAATAGCCGATAAAGAATCGAGCGCGATGGAGAGACCTGCCACACCATAGGCCAAGTTGATACGAGGATCGGTATCGATGAATGCCATCTGAGCCTTCTCGTAATAGTACTTATCGTGCATGTAGTGTATAATGTTCATAGCTTCGTTGTACACACGAGCCACCTCCGTCAACACTTTCTTGTAGTTGCTCATTACTTCCTCGAACTTCAGTTCATCGCTACTAAGTACGGGGATTCCTTTGACCATGACCGTGCCGGTGTTCTCGCAACGACCGCCATTGATAGCCAGAAGTAATGCCTTTGCCAGATTGGCGCGTGCTCCGAAGAACTGAATTTGCTTGCCAATTGCCTGATAAGAGACACAGCAGGCTATACCATAGTCATCGCTACTTCTGACCTCGCGCATCAGATTGTCGTTCTCATACTGGATGGAGCTGGTATCAACCGATACTTTAGCGCAGAACTCCTTGAAGCCTTCAGGCAGTTCGGGACTCCACAATACCGTCATGTTAGGCTCGGGAGATGGTCCCAAGTTGTAGAGAGTTTGCAAGAAACGGAACGACGTCTTTGTAACTTTCACCCGTCCATCATTGAATCTTCCGCCGATGGCCTCAGTAACCCAAGTTGGGTCACCTGCAAAGATGTCGTTGTATGATTGCATACGAAGATGGCGCACCATACGAAGCTTGATGACGAATTGGTCAATCAACTCCTGAGCAAAGCTCTCTGTAATGTTACCGTGAGCCAAATCATATTCAATAAATATATCGAGGAAGGAAGAGACGTTACCCAACGACATGGCTGCTCCGTCTTGTTCTTTAACGGCTGCCAGATAAGCCATGTAGACCCATTGTACGGCTTCTTGTGCCGAGTGCGCCGGACGGCTGAGGTCTAAACCATAGTAATCGCCCATGATTTTAATCTCTTTCAAGGCCTTAATCTGTTCGGCAACCTCTTCTCTCAGTCGGATGCGAGCATCGGTCATGGGGCCTGTAAGGTTACGCAAGTCTGCTTGTTTGGCCTCAATCAGTCGGTCGATGCCATAGAGAGCCAAGCGACGATAGTCACCGATGATACGTCCACGAGCATAGTTATCCGGCAATCCGGTGAGGAATCCTAACGAACGGAAGGAGCGAATCTCCTCGGTATAAGCATCAAAAACTCCGTCGTTGTGCGTCTTCCGATAGTGAGTAAAGATGTCCTTCACCTTATCATCCACCTCTATTCCATTCTCTCGACATGCCTTTGCCACTACATTGATGCCACCGAAAGGTTTGATGGCACGCTTCAAAAGTTCGTCTGTTTGCAGGCCGACAATCAGTTCATTCTCCTTATCTATATAACCCGCCTTATGGGAAGTGATGGTTGAAACGGTGACATTGTCCAAAGCACGTATGCCTCCATTGGCACGCTCCTCATCAATGGCTTTCAGACAGAGGTTCCATATCTTCATGGTTCGCTCGGTCGGTCCTTGCAAGAAAGAGGCGTCTCCATTGTAAGGAGTGATGTTTTTACTCACAAAATCACTGACATTGATTTCTTTGCTCCAAAGTCCATCTCGGAAAGTTTTAGTCATTTCCATAAATTAAAAGTTTGCGGTTGTTTAAATTAAAAATAGTCTTTCTATATCCTTTAGAGCGAGCAAAAGTACATATTAAAATCCATATAAGACCAACATTGTGGCTATTTTTATGTTTTTCAGCATATTTTTGCCTAAATGTCGAGGCATGCTTGAGTAGAAGAAAACCGACAGTTCTCTTCATCTTTCCTGAGGCAATACCGAAACTTAGCGATGTTACCGTGCTTTGGTAAAGACCTTATCATGCTTAGGTAAACAGTTTACCATCAAATGGTAAGGTCGTTACCATCTGATGGTAAAATCAGCCTCATGCTTTGTCGCGCGGGCTAAGATTAAAACGAGGGAGAGATAAGAGCGTTTCTTACTGCTTCTGATATACTAACTTGGAGGGAGCTTCACCAAACAATTGGTCACCTAAGGTAGTGATTTTGTTGCCGGTAGCTACTACTTGGGTGAGATTGTCGCACCCGATGAATGCCCCATACTCTATGGCTGCAATGGTGGGAGGAAGTATCAAAGTGCCCCGAAGATGGATACAACCACTGAACGCCCTTTGACCAATGCTTCGCAAAGAGTGAGGGAGAATGACCTTCATTAGGTACTTTTTCTGGGTAAAGGTGTATTCGGGAATGGCCGTTACATGCGTCCGGCTGAGGTCGATGTACACCAGATTGGGCATGTAGTCGCGTATTACTTTGAAGTCTGTATCGTCTAATTTGCCTTCAACTATCAGATAATTCACCTCTTTGGGTTGGATGCCTTGTGCCAATAGTGCGCTTGCGAGGCTCTCCATCTTGGCTATCTGCACGTGGGCGTAACAAGGTTCGCCCTCGATAAGTGTGAATGTTTCCCATCTTGCCTTTGACCGATAAGCATCATAGCTCCCTTTGGGGATGAAGATTGCTGTGATACTGTCAGCCAATGCCTCGGCAAAAAGATTGGGGGCAGTGGGCTTCAGGAGCTGCACAGTTTGCAACGAGGTGCATCCTTTGAAGGCTGCATCTTCTATGCTTTTCACCTTTCGGGGGAGGATAATCTTGGCCAGTGTCTGCTTTCCTATGTAAGTAGTGTCGTCTTGCTTTCTGCAAAAGGCATAGGCAGGTATAGTGTTGGCGGGATAAAGATAGAACTTATCGGGGTACGTGCCACCTTTTCCGGTGTGCAAAGATATGGAGACGTCGGTAAGGTCAAGCACTTGAAGACGGGTAAACTCGTCGCGAAGATGGCGGAAATCTACGGCATTCAACTTCCCTTCCAGCGTTAGGTGAGTGATTTTGTTAGCCTCTTCCAGGGTCAGATGTTCTACCAGCGTGCCGGCTTTGTCTACTCGGAGACCCTTTTTTACGCTTTCAGGTTGTGTCTGTTGTGCGAAGGCGGGCAGGCAGATGCATAGTGCCAATCCCGCAATGATGCGATTTAATTTCATGTCAGTTCTGTTTTAAGTCCCACAAATGTACACTTTTTCTGCCATCGATTACCGACTTTATGAAATAAAAGGTACTTTTGCCCACACATTCAGTAAAAACAGACGTATGAAAAAGATTTTATTCCTGGTGTTGAAGATTGTAGCATTCGCGCTGATTACAACCATAGTGATGACCTTGGTGGGACTACCTTTCGTTGCCTTTGTGAAAGGCGAGTGGGCAACATGGCTGATAGATAAGGCTACTTTCTCCTTGGGTGTGACGGTGGCTTCTTTGTTCTTGCTGAAGCAATGGTGGCGTACATTAGGGCTTTCGATGCGGGGAAGAGGGCGTGATGTGGCTTCCGGAATGGCGGTTGCACTGCTGATTTACCTCATTGGCTTTCTATTCTCGTGGGCGTTGGGTGCGATAGAGGTGCTGGATGTACACTTTGTTGCCACCGATGTGATGCTCTCTTGGCTATTGATGCTCTTGGTGGCCTACTCCGAAGAGGTGGCACTTCGGGGTTTCGTGCTCGGACAAATGCTTGATGCCGGTATAAACAAGTTCGTGGCTTTATGCCTTTCTTCTCTGCTTTTCTCCCTGCTTCACCTCTTCAATCCCGAGTTCTCGCTGCTGCCAATGATAAACATTTTCCTGGCCGGCGTACTGTTGGGAGCCTCTTATATCTATACAAGAAACCTC
The DNA here is from genome assembly GCA_017621035.1 of Bacteroides sp. GTDB lineage: Bacteria > Bacteroidota > Bacteroidia > Bacteroidales > Bacteroidaceae > Bacteroides. The sequence continues at coordinate 23,910 of JAGATY010000084.1, forward strand.
TGGTTTCCCATCTCTCTGCACCTTTTCTGGAATTGGACACAGGGTCTTCTCGGCTTCCAGGTGAGTGGAAATAACTTTGGCGCCTCCCTTTTCACCCTACGTCTGCCGGAGGAGAATCTGATAAACGGAGGAGCTTTTGGCTTTGAAGGCTCCTTGTTGTGCACACTTCTGATGCTTCTCTTTACAATCCTTATTCTGCGAGGAGCTTCAAACCAATGCGCTTCCGTTCCACATCAATCGTCAGAACCTTCACCCGAACATGCTGATGAATAGCAACAACCTCGTTCGGATTGCTGATGTAACGATTGGCTAGTTGCGACAAATGAATCAATCCGTTCTCTTTAATGCCTATATTAACAAAGACGCCGAAGTTGGTGATGTTGGTAACTATGCCCGGCAACTCCATACCTTCGCATAGGTCAGACAGGGTGCGGACACCCTTTTCAAACTCCATCACCTTCAACGGGCCGCGAGGATCACGCCCCGGCTTCTCTAACTCCTGCAGGATGTATTGCAACGTTGGCATGCCCACGGTTGGGGAGAGATAGCGTTTTGGTTCTATCTTCTGACGAATCTCTTTGTGTGCAATCAGCTCCTCCACCGTACATTGTAGGTCTTTAGCCATCTGCTCCACGATGTGATAACTCTCCGGATGCACGGCCGTGTTATCAAGTGGATGCGTTCCTCCCGGTATGCGAAGAAAGCCTGCACACTGTTCAAACGCCTTCGCCCCCATACGAGGAACCTTCATCAGTTGTTGGCGAGAGGTAAAAGCTCCGTGTTCCGCCCGATAGTTCACGATGTTTTGAGCCAGCTGAGGTCCCAGGCCGGAGATGTAAGTAAGCAGATGACTGCTGGCTGTGTTCAGATTGACACCCACCTGATTGACACAGTTCACCACGGTTTGGTCCAATGCACGCTTCAGTTTCGTCTGATCGACGTCGTGCTGATATTGTCCCACGCCGATGGATTTAGCATCAATTTTCACCAGCTCGGCCAAGGGATCCATCAGCCGGCGAGCAATGGAGACGGCTCCTCGTACCGTTACATCATACTCCGGAAACTCATCTCGTGCAATCTTGGAGGCAGAGTAGATGGAGGCTCCTTGCTCACTTACCACAAACACCTTTACATCTCGACTGAACTTCATCCGTTGCAGGAAGGCTTCGGTTTCGCGACTTGCCGTACCGTCGCCCAGAGCAATGGCATCTATTTTATAGGTGTCTATCATGTTGGCTAACTTAGTAAACGCCTCTTTCTCGCGTTGAACGGGTGGGTGAGGGTAGATGTTTTCGTTGTGCAAGAGGTTACCTTGTGCATCCAAACATACTACCTTGCAACCGGTTCTGAAGCCCGGGTCGATGCCCATTACGCGTTTTTGTCCCAGGGGAGATGCGAGCAACAGCTGTTTAAGATTGTTGGCAAACACACGGATGGCCTCCTCATCGGCACGCTCCTTACTGAGGGAAGCAAACTCGGTCTCCAACGAAGGCTTGAGTAATCTCTTATAAGCATCCTCCACCGCTTCGGAAACCAACCGGCAGCTACTGTTACTTCCGTGTACGAACTGACGTTCCAAACGCTCGTTACACTGCTCTTCGTCGGGGATGATACTCACTCTAAGCACCCCTTCCGCCTCACCTCGACGCATGGCAAGGAGCCGATGAGAGCTGCATCGCTTCAGAGGTTCGCTCACGCTGAAGTAGTCGCGGAACTTGCTTGCTTCCGTCTCTTTGCCCTTCACCACCTTACAAGTGAGCATTCCCTGACGGGCAAACGAGGTGCGGACAATGTTACGTGCCTGCTCGTTCTCACTGACTTGTTCGGCTATAATGTCGCACGCGCCCTTCAGGGCATCGGATGCCGACTTCACCTCCCCTTTGACGTAAGCGGTTGCCCGTTGTTCGGGATGTGCCTCTCGTTGCAACATCAGCATCGTTGCCAACGGTTCCAATCCCCGCTGACGTGCTACCTCGGCACGGGTTTTGCGCTTAGGTTTGTAGGGTAAATAGAGGTCTTCGAGCACGGTACTGTCCCACGTTTCATCAATGCGCTTACGAAGTTCGGGATTCATCTTTCCCTGCTCCTCTATGGTTCCTATGATAGTTTCCTTGCGTTTGGCCGTTTCTTGTAGTTTTTCATGTTGTGACCGGATGGTCTCTATCTGCACCTCATCCAGTCCACCCGTTGCTTCTTTGCGGTATCTGCTTATGAAGGGAATGGTGGCTCCATCGTTCAGAAGAGCCAATGTTTTGCTGACTTGTTGGTCTGAAATGCCGACCCATGCAGCTATCATGCGAGAAAAAAGATGTGTCATGTTACAAAGTATTTAGAGGCAGCAAAGGTAGTACAAATGCTCGCCTTTTTGCAAAAAATGTCTATCTTTGGGGCTTTAAATCTCTAAAATATGAATAAATATATTCTTTTGATGCTGGCAATGAGCACCCTTTGTGCTTGCCGGCCCCCTCAGGAACGAGAGGTAAAACTGAAGATTGTGCAGACAAGCGACCTGCACGGTAATTACTATCCCTATGATTTTATTCGCCGAACCGACGCTAAAGGCAGTCTTTCCAGGGTTGCTTCCTACGTGAAGGAGCAGCGAAATGTGTATGGAGACAACCTCATCTTGCTGGAAAACGGGGACATTCTTCAAGGCCAGCCTACGGCTTATTACTACAATTTTATCGACACCCTTGCGCCTCACCTTACGGCAGATATGCTCAACTACCTGGAATTTGACGCAGGAAACATGGGCAACCACGATATTGAGACTGGCCGAAGTGTGTTCGACCGATGGTCTTCGCAGTGTCAATTCCCCGTTTTGGGTGCTAATATAATAGAGGTGGAATCGGACGAGACCCACTGTCCTCCCTATGTTGTGCTGGAGCGCGACGGAGTAAAGGTGGCCGTTCTTGGTATGATAACACCGGCAATTCCCGTCTGGTTGTCAGAGAATCTTTGGAAAGGATTGCGCTTTGACGATATGGAAGAAACGGCTCGTAAGTGGGTCGGCATCATCCGCGAACGAGAAAACCCCGACCTTCTTGTAGGCTTGTTCCATGCGGGAAAGAATCCTCAACTGATGGCGGATAAGTATTGGGACAACGCTTCTTTGGAGGTAGCACGCAAAGTTCCCGGTTTCGATGTGGTGCTGATTGGTCATGACCACACCCGTGCCTGTATGAAGGTGGCCAATGTAGAGGGAGATTCGGTGCTGGTGCTCAATCCGGCAAGCAACGGACTCTTGGTGAGTGATGTGGAAATTACCGTTCGCAAGCAGGGCGACCACCTGCTGGAGAAGCACGTAGATGGTAAGTTGGTGGAGACAGATGCCTATGCTCCCGATGCCGACTTCCTGGCTCGCTTTGCCGAAGAGCAGGAGACGGTACGTTCTTTTGTCAGCAAACCGATAGGCACCTTCTCACAAACCATCTCCACCCGTCCGGCCTATTTCGGCTCATCTGCCTTTGTCGACCTCATCCACACCCTGCAATTGGAGATTAGTGGTGCAGAGATTTCACTGGCGGCACCGCTCTCTTTCGATGCCGAGATTCGCCAAGGAGAGATTTTTGTCAGCGATATGTTCAACCTGTATAAGTATGAAAACATGCTCTACACCATGAGTCTGACCGGTCAAGAAGTGCACGATGCCCTGGAAATGTCCTATGCACTGTGGACCAACCAGATGACTTCACCCGCTGATCATCTATTATTGTTGGGTCAAACCACTAAGAAAGGAGGTGACGAGTTGGCACGTTTCCGTAACCCCAGTTATAACTTCGACTCGGCAGCAGGCATCATTTATGAGGTAGATGTCCGTAAACCGGCCGGTCAGAAGGTGAACATCATCAGCATGGCAGACGGCACTCCCTTCTCCTTGGATAAGACTTACCGCGTTGCTGTTAACTCTTACCGAGGCAATGGAGGCGGAGAACTGCTGACCAAGGGTGCAGGAATACCGCGTGAAAAGCTGACCGAACGCATACTATCTTCCACCGACAAGGACCTCCGCTTCTATCTTATGCAATACATAGAACAGATGAAAGAGGTGCATCCGAAGCCACTTAACCAGTGGAAATTCATACCTACTTCTTGGTATTCTGCGGCCGCGAAACGCGATTCGTTACTCATTTTTGGTGAGAAGTAAGAATATTCTCTACCTTTGTCCCGAATTAAAACAGTAGATTCGTGAGACAAAGATACCATCAACTGAAAGCCGTTTGCCTGCTGATACTCTTTCTAGGGTATCTGTCCGGTGTAACGGCTTTCACGCATGTTCACTATCAGGATGGTGTTCTGATTGTCCATTCACATCCCTTCCAACATACTCACACCCACTCCGATGCGGCCTTCACTACGATAGGGTTGCCGGTTGTGATGCCTTCGGTCAAAGCCGATGCTGGCGAAGTGTTGCACCCGTGGCGCACATTGTTGTCTGTAATGCCGGTAAAGAAGGCTGTTTTCATCCCTCAAGGTGAGGTGTTGCCGGGGCTTTCGTTGCGTGCTCCACCCCTCTTTTTCGTCTGAATGCTTACCACTCTCAGAACTACTTCTGGCGGGGGTGAAAACTACTCATTGTTTTCGTACAACCAAAGCACCGTTTTCGTACAACGAAAAGGGTGTCTTCGTACAACGAAAACACTGCTTTCGTACAACGGAAAGAAAGTGACCGTTGCAGAAGGACTGTAAATTCATCCAAACACGAACTAAAAAACTCACAGACGAATGAAACATTTCATACTGACTTTGCTGTTGCTTGTAGCAAGCATCGTCACCACTTATTCCAACAACCCCATCAAGGAAGGCCATCGCATAGCCGGTCATGTCATTGAGAAGGGAAGTGAAGAAAACATTCCTTATGCCACCATCTATGTGGAAGAACTGGGTAAAGGCACAGTAACCAATGAGGAAGGACGCTTTGAACTGAAGGAGTTGTCCGCAGGAAAATATACCCTCCGCGTGTCGGCCGTAGGTTATCAGACGCAGGAAAAGAGCATCACCGTTAGTGCCGACTTCACCGCCGTAGTACATTTTGTGATGGAAGAAGAGAGCTTCATGACCGATGAGGTGGTTGTTTCGGCCAACCGCAATGAAGTAAGCCGGCGCGAAGCTCCGGTGGTGGTTAACGTAATGAGCGGAAAACTATTCGAGACGGTCAATTCTACCGACCTTGCCAAATCGTTGAACTACCAATCTGGGTTGAGAGTCGAGAACAATTGCCAAAATTGTGGATTCCCTCAAGTTCGCATCAATGGGCTGGAAGGTCCCTACTCACAGATACTCATCAATAGTCGTCCTATCATCAGTGCTCTGAGCGGAGTGTACGGATTGGAGCAAATTCCCGTCAACATGATTGAAAGAGTAGAGGTTGTTCGTGGTGGCGGCTCGGCTCTTTTTGGCGCTAATGCCGTAGGCGGCACCATCAATATCATCACGAAAGATCCAATCAGCAACTCGTTTCAGTTGTCAAGTATGCTCTCCTGCATGGAAGGAAACGTGTGGGAACAATACGTGGGAGCCAATGCTTCATTGGTAGGAAAGGATAACTCGTATGGAATAGCAGTGTATGAAAGCTACAGGAACCGCAACCCTTATGACCGTGATGGTGACACCTTCTCTGAACTGGGAAAGCTCAATATGAATACTTTCGGGTTCCGTTCATACTACCGTCCCTCCCATTACAGCCGTATCAACCTGGAGTATCATACGACCAGCGAGTTGCGAAGAGGCGGAAATAAGTTTGACTTGCAACCACATGAGACCGATATTACCGAGCAGACGAAGCACGTGATAAACAGTGGAGGCTTCAGCTTCGACCAATATTGGCGGGAGTATAAACACAAGTTGTCACTCTTTGCATCGCTCCAACACACCGACCGCAATAGTTATTATGGTGCTCAACGTGACTTGAACGCCTACGGAAAGACCAAGGATCTGACTTGGGTGGCAGGAGCTATGTATGTGGGAAACATGGAGAATTGTCTGTTTTCACCAGCAACATTTACCGGCGGTATTGAATATCAGCATAACTCTATGCACGACGTGATGACCGGATATAACCGCGACATGGAGCAGAAGGTACGTATTGCCAGTGCTTTTGTTCAGAACGAATGGAAGCTGAAGCACTGGGTTATGCTGGTGGGCGCCCGACTGGATAAGCATAATCTGATAGAGAACATCATCTTTAGTCCGCGTGTCAACCTGCTCTACAAACCGACAGAGGCATTCCAGGCTCGCTTGACCTACTCTACAGGATTCCGTGCTCCACAAGCCTATGATGAAGATTTGCACATTACAGCTGTGGGAGGGGAGGGCACTTTGATACAACTTGCCGATGGCTTGGAAGAAGAGAGAAGCAATAGTTTCAGTGGTTCGGTGGATTGGACTACCAACTTTGGCCACTGGCAGGCCAATATTCTGGTGGAGGGATTCTTTACCGAGCTGAAGAATGTGTTTGTACTTGAGGATATTGGTGCTACGGAAACAGGAGAACTACTTAAAGAGAGACGCAACGGAAATGGCGCTCGTGTGTATGGCGCCAATGTAGATGCCAAACTGGCACATGGGAAGGAGTTGCAACTTCAGTTGGGTTTCACGGCACAACGTAGTCAATATAAACAGGCCGAAGTATGGACTGAGGTGGAGGGAACACCCCTCACCACCAAGCGGATGCCTCGAACTCCGGAGTATTACGGTTACTTCACGCTGACGTCGGCACCGTTCCGAAACTTCGACTTCTCCCTATCAGGCATCTACACCGGTGAGATGATTGTACCCCACTATGCCGGATATATAGCCAACGACCGTATGGAAAAGACACCCGACTTTTTTGACCTTAACCTGAAGTTGAACTATACGTTTGTGTTGAAAGATCACATCAAGTTGCAGCTGAATGCAGGTGTTCAGAACATCTTCGACAGCTTTCAGAAGGACTTAGACCAAGGCGAGTTTCGCGATTCTGGCTACTTTTACGGGCCTACGCAACCACGTACCTACTTCATCGGTCTGAAAATAATGAATTGATGTAACGTTCCGGAACGTCAGGCTGTAAAGCATCATCGGCATCTTCTTGGTGAGAGGAGGTGCCGATGATTTATATATAATAAGGTGTATTTTCTGCTGTTTGCATACATTTATCCGAGGTAGCGGTTGTTTTATTACAAAGTTTTCCTATTTTTGTCGCCAAACAGACACGCTATGGATGCAAAGAAGATACACAATGTGGGCATCTCTCAGATACACCACTTACCGAGAATAGACTTTATTGATAATGACTTCGCCATCTTTCAGAATGTAGATGATGTGCCCATCATGTCCTATCCGGCACGCTTGAATGCTACCTGTTTGAGCGTTTGTCTGAAAGGAACCTGCTCGTTGGAGGTGAATCTGGAGCAGTATCATATGGAGGAGGGGATGCTTAACATCATTCTTCCCGACCAGATTGTGCGACAAGGAGAGCGTTCTGATGACTTTGAGGGATTGTTTATTGCCGTATCTGCCGACTTCTTGGACGTGGTATTGCCTACCATGCAACAACTCTTCCCGCTGTTTTTCCAGATTAAAGAGCGTCCCTGCATCAAACTGACACCCGAAGAATTGCAATCGTTTCGGGAGTATCACTCCTTTCTTTGGGGTAGGGTGAAGCGGAAAGAGTACCCCTTCCGTAAGGAGATTACCCAGGGAATTTTGCTCTCTCTGTTCTACGAAATCTATAATATCTATCGTGGACACGAGACCAAAGAGCCGGGAAAGAAGAGCAGAAAGGAGGACTTGTTTGAGCGTTTCATCCGTCTTGTGTCTGAATCCTATAAGTCGGAACGCAGAGTTGCCTACTATGCTGAACGGATGTTTGTTACCCCGAAGCACCTCTCTTCCGTGGTGAAGGAGGTAAGTGGACGTACCGCCGGTGAGTGGATTGATAGCTTGGTGGTGTTGGAAGCCAAGGTGTTGTTGAAATCTTCAGAGCTTAGTATCCAGGAAATCTCAGACGAACTGACCTTTGCCAACCAGTCGTTCTTCGGAAAATACTTCAAGAATCATACAGGCTTGTCACCCAGCGAGTACAGAAAGCAGTAGTTGAATTGGCTACATGCCGGCTCTGACTCTGCTGAGTGTTTCGGGTGTCATCAGTAGGTAGGAGGCGATGTCTGACAATGGGGCACGCTTGATGACTTCGGGATGCTCCTTGAAAAGCCGGAGATATCGCTCGTTGGCATTCTCAAAACGCCAGGCGTCTGCTTTCACTTGGGAGGTGATGAGTGAGAACTCCAGTACCTTTCTGTAGAACCTGTTTATCTCTGTCGACAGTTCACAAAGGGTCATCAGCTTGTTATAGGAGAGTCGATATATAACGGAGTCCTCCAGAGCTTCCACCATTAACCGCGTCGGTTCCTGCTTCAGCATGCTTTCCAAACACATCAAGACGCAACCTTCATAAGAGAAATGCTCGGTCACGTCCTTACCATGCTTGTGGTAGAATTGTCTGAGCATGCCTTTGCCTACCAGAATAAGGTCTCGGCTGATTTCACCTTCGCGCAACAAAATCTCACCCTTGGCAACCTCTTGGCGAACAAGAAGTTCTTCCAACTCCAACTTCCCATCATAGCTCATTTCTGGGAATTGTGCTTTGGCAACCGCATTTACGGTCTCTTTCTTTAAAGCATCCATGTGTTGATTAGTGTTATTCGTTTGTGGAGTGTAAAGAGAATATGGCTTCTTTTTACATTCAATCAATACTGGCGACAAAGATAATGCAAACTGAATTTTGTAGCAAATTTGCGTGAAAGTACACTGAAAAAATTGTGAAGTCGAGCAGATGACGCCTCCTTCTTTTATACATAAAGAGCCTTTCCTTTATACATAAAAAGTCCTTTCTTGACACATAAAGAGTCCTTCTTTTATAGATGAAACGTCTTTCTATTATATATAATAAGGTGTAAAATGTATCTTGGCAACGAAGAAAAACAATTTTCTTACCCTTTGATAGCTAGCAAATTACATTTTATATCAAGAAAAGAACGGAAAAAAGATGTAGGAATATTTGCACAGTCCAAAACTTTGCCATACATTTGCACCGCGTTTGAAAAAGCGCGGGTTCTTGGAAGTGTGGGTGAGTGGCTGAAACCACCAGTTTGCTAAACTGACGTACGGGTCACCGTACCGGGGGTTCGAATCCCCCCGCTTCCGCCCCAATGCACTCTTAGCTCAGTTGGTAGAGCAACTGACTCTTAATCAGTGGGTCCAGGGTTCGAATCCCTGAGGGTGTACAATAAATATGGTATGGTGATGTTGGTGGATTCGTCTAGCGGCTAGGACACATGCCTCTCACGCATGGAACACGAGTTCGATTCTCGTATCCACTACACAAGAAACGGTTGTCTTTAGAAGATGACCGTTTCTTTTTTTTATCCATTTCGCTTTCTCCCTCCACAGATACTTCTTATCTTTGCACCTTATAATGACTGAAGGTGGAGATATGTCCGGCCTCGATTCCCTCAAACGATGTGGGAAGTTGCAATAGGTTTACATCATCTTTGCTTTCTCTAAATAGTAAGTAAATAAAGTGGATTGGCTATATAGTTTATTTGTTGAACACTCAGCCTTGCAGGCAGTGGTGATTCTCTCCCTGATTTCCGCCATAGGATTGGGACTTGGCAAACTTCGTTTAGGCGGCATCTCGCTAGGTGTAACGTTTGTCTTCTTCATAGGAATCCTGGCCGGACATTTAGGATTCTCGATAGACCCAATGATGCTCACCTACGCAGAGAGCTTTGGTTTGGTAATCTTTGTATATGCATTAGGCTTGCAAGTAGGCCCAGGTTTCTTTAGTTCCTTCCGACAAGGAGGTGTTCAGTTGAATATGCTGGCTACCGGAGTGGTATTATTGGGCACACTACTGGCCGTTTTAGGTAGCTATACACTTGATATTTCCCTTCCCGATGCGATGGGTATTCTTTGTGGTGCCACCACCAATACTCCTGCTTTAGGTGCCGCCCAACAGACGCTGAAACAACTGGGAATGGATGCCAGTACACCGGCTTTGGGTTGTGCAGTCACCTATCCGTTGGGAGTAGTAGGTGTTATCCTGGGAATACTCCTTATGCGAAAGCTGCTGGTTCGTCCGGAAGATTTACTGGAACAAGATAAAACAGCTGATAATAAGACATTCATTGCAGCCTTTCAAGTCCGCAATCCGGGTATATTCAATAAGACTGTTCGCGAGATAGCAGAGATAAGTCTGCAGAAATTTGTTATCTCCCGCTTATGGAGAAATGGTACAGTCAGTATCCCCACCTCTGATACAGAAATCATGCAAGACGACCGTTTGCTGATTATTACAGCTGAGAAAGATGCCCCGGCCTTGACAATGTTGTTTGGTGAGCAAGAAGATACCGATTGGAACAAGAAAGATATTGACTGGAATGCCATTGATAGTCAGCTCATTTCCCAACGTATTGTCGTGACTCGTCCGGAACTGAACGGTAAGAAATTAGGCTCACTTCAGTTGCGTCGTCATTATGGCATCAATATCAGTCGTGTCTATCGTAGTGGCGTACAGCTATTACCTACGGCCAATCTCACCTTGCAGTTGGGTGACCGATTGACGGTAGTAGGCGAAGCACCTTCCGTGCACAATGTGGAAAAGGTGTTGGGTAATGCCATCAAAAGCCTGAAAGAACCCAACCTGGTGGCCGTGTTTGTGGGCATCGTCTTAGGCTTGGCACTAGGTGCAGTTCCCTTCTCCATCCCGGGAATCAGCATACCCGTGAAGCTAGGATTGGCCGGAGGACCCATTATTGTGGGCATTCTTATCGGTACATTTGGGCCACGTCTGCATATGATAACCTACACTACCCGTAGTGCCAATCTGATGTTACGCTCACTAGGTTTGGCTCTCTATCTGGCCTGCTTGGGGCTAGATGCCGGGGCAAGCTTCTTTGAAACCGTGTTTCGCCCAGAAGGTTTGCTCTGGATAGCTGTTGGCTTCGGGCTGACCATCATTCCGGTCATACTGATGGGTATTTTTTCTTTCCGTGCCATGAAGCTGGATTTCGGAAGTACCTGTGGTATGCTCTGCGGTAGCATGGCCAATCCAATGGCACTGAACTATGCCAATGACACACTACCCGGAGACAATCCCTCGGTGGCTTATGCTACCGTCTATCCGCTATGTATGTTCTTGCGAGTCATCATTGCTCAAGTAGTATTGATGAGTCTGCTAGGGTAGAAGGTGTGAGTTGTAGACGATAAAAAGAATTTTGAAAAGAACTGATAAACAGATACTATCATGATGGGAAATATCACAGAAGAAGACATTGCGAAAGATTTGCGCTATTTACAACTGCTGTCACGTAGCTTCCCGACTATTGCCGAAGCCAGTACCGAAATCATAAACCTGGAGGCCATTCTGAATCTGCCTAAAGGAACCGAACATTTCCTCTCGGACATTCACGGAGAGTATGAGGCTTTCCAACACGTGTTGAAGAATGCTTCCGGTGCCGTGAAACGCAAAGTAAATGAGATTTTTGGCGATACCTTGACCAAAGCAGAGAAGAAAGAACTCTGTACATTGATCTATTATCCGGAAGAGAAACTTCGTTTGCTGAAAGAACAAGAGCAAGACCTTGATGCCTGGTACCTGCTTACCTTGACCCGTTTGGTGCGTGTTTGCCAGAATGTCTCTTCCAAATACACCCGTTCCAAAGTGCGGAAATCGCTCCCTCGCGAATTCTCTTACATCATACAAGAGCTGCTTCACGAGTCTACCATCGACCCCAACAAGCATGCTTACATCAGTGTAATTCTCTCCACCATCATCTCAACCCGTCGTGCCGATGACTTTATCATTGCCATGTGTAACCTGATACAACGTCTGACCATAGATTTGTTGCACATTGTTGGCGATATTTACGACCGAGGCCCCGGTGCTCATCTCATCATGGATTTGCTCTGCGACTACCATAACTTTGATATTCAATGGGGTAATCACGATGTGCTTTGGATGGGTGCAGCAGCCGGTAACGATGCTTGTATTGCCAATGTGGTGCGTATGTGCATGCGTTATGCCAACTTGCTAACACTGGAAGATGGCTATGGCATAAACCTGCTTCCGCTGGCCACCTTTGCCATGGAGACCTATGCCGATGACCCTTGTACGGTATTTGCTCCTAAGATGGACTTCTGTTCCGAAGGCGAACATAGCGAAAAAACATTACGCCTGATGGCTCAGATGCACAAGGCCATTACCATTATACAACTGAAACTGGAGGCTGCTATTATAGACCGACGTCCTGACTTTGGTATGAATGACCGGAAACTTCTCCATTGCATCGATTATGAGCGGGGAGTGTTTATTCATAACGGAAAGGAGTATGAACTGGAAGATACCTATTTCCCCACCATTGACCCGGAAAATCCTTACCAACTAACCGAGGAAGAGCAGATACTGGTGCAGAAACTACACGCCTCGTTTGTCAATAGTGAGAAACTACAAAAGCATATGCGTTGCCTCTACACCTACGGAGGTATGTACACGGTGTGCAATAGCAATCTGCTGTTCCATGCCTCTGTGCCAATGAATGAAGATGCCACCTTCAAGCATGTACGCATAGGCGAGAAAGAGTATTGGGGGCAGAAGTTGTTACAGAAAACCGACCAGCTGATGCGTACCGCTTACTTTGATGAAGAGGGAGAGAAGAAAGCCTTTGCGAGAGACTACATGTGGTACATGTGGTGCGGCCCTGATGCTCCCTCTTACGACAAAGATAAGATGACTACTTTCGAGAAATACTTCGTCGTAGATAAAAGTCTTATGAAAGAGGTGAAAGGCTATTATTACACCTTGCGCAATCGTGCCGACGTCTGTGATACCATCCTTCAAGAGTTTGGCGTAGAGCCTGGTCCTCATTCCCACATCATCAACGGACATGTGCCTGTAAAGACTCTGAGAGGTGAGCAACCCATCAAGGCAGATGGTAAACTGATTGTCATTGATGGAGGCTTCTCGAAAGCCTACCAACCGGCAACCGGTATTGCGGGCTATACCTTGGTTTACCATAGCCATGGCCTGCAGTTGGTACAACACGAGCCCTTCCAAACTCGCCAACGAGCCATCGAAGAGGGAAAAGACATCAAGTCCACCACCTTCCTGGTAGAGTACACCTCCCAACGCATGATGGTGCGCGATACCGATAAAGGTCGCAAGCTGGCCACCGTAATTAGTGACCTACGCAAACTTTTGGTAGCCTATCGCACCGGCCTGATTAAAGAAAAAGAGTGATGCAAGCCTAAACTCTCACCCATCCATCCGTAGAGTTTGCTTCACACATCTACTTAAGAGTTGCCTCTTCCTATCCATCCGTTGGGAAGAGGCAACTCTCTTTTTATCCGGTTAACAAGTGGTGGGAGAGTCTTGTTAATCGTTCCCCCTCACATGACTATACCGTAATCTAGTGGAAATTACATGCCGTGTTTTCAAGGATAAAACGCCGTTTTATCCCCGTTATCTCTATGTTATCCATTCGGTAATACTTCGATATAAGTTTGATAAAGTACTGATATTTCAAGTAGATAACATAGAAATATCGAAGCATTATCGAATCTGTTACGGAGAGGGTAGGAGGGAGATAGGGAGAAGAATTGGGGAGAAGTTCTTTCACTTCTGATGTTGTTGGCGGGTGGGTAGAAATAAAATAAAGAGAAGTTCTTCTGATAGGTTATGGAAAAAATTGTAACTTTGCCGCCAAATACAGACTTTGACAAACTAATGAAAAGGTTTATCTTACTAATCCTATGTTGCTTGTGCTTGTGTATAGATAAAGGCTATGCACAATATATAGACGGTACTACAGGATTGCTACATATGCCAACTGCTGATATGCAGAGGGATAAGACGTTGATGTTGGGTGCCGGATATTTGCGTAAAGAGGCCACTCCTTCCAAATGGTATTATGATACGTGGAACTACTATTTGAATGTAACTTTCTTCCCCTGGTTGGAGGTTTCATATACGTGTGTGCTGTTCACGGCTAAGTCTTTGGGCTTGGAGCCTTATGGCTATTCGGGTTATACAAATCAGGATCGTCACTTCTCTGCCCGTCTGCGTTTGTGGAAAGAAGGATGGTGGAAACCTTGGACTCCTCAAATTGTGCTAGGTGTGAATGACTTTACTTCCGGTTCGGGAGGCGACTATACCAACTTTGGGGTAGATGGCGATGGAAATGGTTACTTCAATCGTTATTATCTGGCGGCCACCAAGCATCTGGATTTCTTGAACTGGGGCAAGGTAGGAGTACATGCTGCTTACGTCTACAACAAACGTAATGTAGACAAGCTGAACGGTATCGCCTTGGGTGCAGACTATGCAGTACCTCTTCCGGTCAACAGACACAAGTTATTGAAGCTATTACACGAGGTAAAGGTGATGGCGGAATATGACTCCAAAGGCATCAACATAGGTGGTAACTTGTCCATTTGGGAAGACCATTTCAATGTGATGATGGAACTTTATCGTTGCAAGTATCCGTCGGTAGGAATCAACTTTAAGGTACATCTGAAGTAATGTTTCATATAAGAAAACTACTGTTCAAGGGCGCTAAGAGGCGCCTTTGTTATTTATAAATGTAGTTTCATGTCTCATTATTCAAGAAAAAGAACTATTTTTGCAGGTCAAATTAAGAAACAATAAAAACATAGCTATATGAATATCTCTTATAATTGGTTGAAAGAGTATGTCGATTTCGACTTGACACCGGACGAAGTAGCCGCTGCATTAACCTCTATCGGATTGGAAACCGGTGGGGTGGAAGAGGTACAAACCATTAAAGGCGGATTGGAAGGCCTCGTCATTGGTGAAGTGCTGACATGCGAACCTCATCCAAATTCAGATCACATGCACGTCACTACTGTTAATTTGGACCAGGGTGATCCGGTACAGATTGTTTGCGGTGCACCGAATGTAGCTGCAGGACAAAAGGTTGTGGTGGCTACATTGGGCACAAAGTTGTATGATGGTGACGAGTGTTTTACAATCAAGAAATCAAAGCTTCGCGGGGTAGAATCCAACGGTATGATATGTGCTGAGGATGAAATTGGTATCGGTACCGACCATGCCGGCATCATTGTATTGCCCGCCGATGTTGTTCCAGGCACGCTTGCTAAAGAGTACTACAACATCAAGAGCGATTATGTACTGGAGGTAGACATCACTCCTAACCGTGCCGATGCTTGCTCTCACTATGGTGTGGCACGCGACTTGTATGCCTATCTGTTGCAAAATGGCAAGGCTACGACTCTGAAGAAACCCTCTGTAGAGGCGTTTGCGGTAGAGAACAATGATTTGGACATCAAGGTAACCGTAGAAAATACCGAGGCTTGCCCACGTTATGCAGGCGTTACCGTGAAGGGTGTTACCGTGAAAGAGAGTCCCGAATGGTTGCAAAACAAGTTGCGTCTGATTGGTGTACGTCCCATCAACAATGTGGTGGATGTTACCAATTACATTGTTCACGCTTTCGGTCAACCACTCCATTGCTTCGATGCAGACAAGATTAAGGGAGGTGAAGTGATTGTAAAAACAATGCCTGAAGGTACTCCCTTTGTGACGCTGGACGAGGTAGAACGCAAGTTGAGTGAGCGCGACCTGATGATTTGCAATAAGGAAGAGGCCATGTGTATTGGTGGCGTATTCGGTGGTTTGGATTCCGGTTCTACGGAAGAGACTAAGAACGTCTTCTTGGAAAGCGCTTATTTCCATCCTACTTGGATTCGTAAGACGGCTC
This sequence comes from Bacteroides sp., assembly GCA_017621035.1. Taxonomy (GTDB): domain Bacteria; phylum Bacteroidota; class Bacteroidia; order Bacteroidales; family Bacteroidaceae; genus Bacteroides. The sequence goes on from JAGATY010000084.1 coordinate 39,689, forward strand.
GTCGTCATGGCCTGAGCACCGATGCATCTTTCCGTTTTGAACGTGGTATCGACCCCAACAATACGATCTATTGCCTGAAACTGGCAGCATTGATGGTGAAGGAGTTGGCCGGTGGTACCATCTCTTCCGACGTTAAGGACATCTGTGCGACTCCGGCACAAGATTTTCGTGTGGAGCTTCCCTATGCAAAGGTTCACTCTCTGATAGGTAAAGAGATTCCGGCAGATACCATTAAGCGCATTGTAACAAGCTTGGAAATGAAGATTGTTGCAGAAACAGCTGAGGGCTTGACTCTGGATGTTCCTCCTTACCGTGTGGATGTACAACGCGATTGTGATGTGATTGAAGACATCCTTCGCATCTATGGATATAATAATGTAGAGATTCCTACTACTCTGAAGTCCAGCCTCACCACCAAGGGAGAGCAGGACAAGTCAAACAAGTTGCAAAACCTGGTGGCAGAGCAGTTGGTGGGATGCGGTTTCAATGAAATCCTTAACAACTCGTTGACACGTGCAGCTTATTATGATGGTCTGGAAAGCTATCCGGCAAAGAATCTGGTCATGCTGATGAATCCGCTGAGTGCAGACCTCAATGCCATGCGTCAAACCCTCTTGTTTGGCGGATTGGAAAGCATCGTTCGCAATGCAAACCGTAAGATGGGAGACCTGAAGTTCTTTGAGTTCGGTAACTGCTACTACTACAACGAGGAGAAGAAGAATCCCGAAAAAGCACTTGCTGCCTATTCCGAAGACTATCACCTTGGCTTGTGGGTAACCGGCAAGAAGGTTTCAAACTCATGGGCACATGCCGATGAAGAGAGTTCGGTATATGAGTTGAAGGCTTATGTAGAGAACAACTTTGCACGACTGGGATTGAATATGCGCGACTTGGTTATCGGTAACTTGACCGATGACATTTATGCTGCAGCACTCTCTGTACAGACACGTGGAGGCAAGCGTTTGGCCACTTTGGGTGTGATTACAAAGAAGATTCTGAAAGCATTTGATATAGATAACGAGGTCTACTATGCTGACCTTAGCTGGAAAGAGTTGCTGAAGGCCATCAAAAATGTGAAAGTAAACTTTACCGAGCTTTCTAAATTCCCGGCCGTAAAACGAGACTTGGCTCTGCTGCTCGACAAGAAAGTACAGTTTGCCGAGATTGAAAAGATTGCTTACGAAACAGAGAAGAAACTACTGAAGGCCGTAGAACTCTTTGACGTTTACGAAGGCAAGAACCTGGAAGCCGGAAAGAAATCGTATGCCGTAAGCTTCACTTTGCAGGATGAGAATGCAACGTTGAATGACAAACAGATTGATAAAATCATGTCTAAGCTCATTGCTAATCTGCAAAACAAGCTGGATGCCAAACTGAGATAAAACAAAATTATAAATCATAAATCATAAATCAAATGGGAAGAGCGTTTGAATATAGAAAAGCTGCAAAGCTGAAAAGATGGGGCCACATGGCCAAAACATTTACAAGACTGGGTAAGCAGATTGCCATTGCCGTAAAGGCCGGTGGTCCGGAACCTGATACCAATCCGGCACTTCGTTCAATCATTGCAACCTGTAAGCGTGAGAACATGCCGAAGGACAACATCGAGCGTGCCATCAAAAATGCAATGGGTAAAGACCAAAGCGAGTACAAAGGCATGACTTACGAGGGTTATGGCCCTCACGGAGTAGCAGTATTTGTTGATACACTGACAGATAACACCACACGTACCGTAGCCGATGTGCGTTCGGTATTCAATAAGTTTGGTGGAAACCTCGGTACTACCGGTTCGTTGGCATTCCTTTTCGACCACAAGTGTGTATTCACTTTCAAGAAGAAAGAAGGCATGGACATGGAAGAGTTTATCCTCGAAATGATTGATTTCGATGTAGAGGAAGACTACGAAGAGGATGAAGAAGAAGGCACAATCACCATCTATGGCGACCCGAAGAGCTATTCTGCCATCCAGAAGCACCTGGAAGAGTGCGGCTTTGAAGATGTCGGTGGTGAGTTTACCTACATTCCTAACGACCAGAAAGATGTGACTCCTGAACAACGTGAAACCATTGACAAGATGGTAGAACGCCTGGAAGAGTTCGACGATGTACAAACTGTTTATACAAACATGAAGCCGGAAGAAAGCGAAGAGTAAAATGGCATCATACACGTATAAAACACAAGGTACATGCAGCTCACACATCGAGTTGGAGGTAGAAGACGGCATCATTCGCTCAGTAGCCTATTGGGGCGGATGCAATGGTAATCTGCAAGGCATCTCCCGCCTGGTAAAAGGCATGCCGGTAAGTGAGGTAATCACTCGCTTGGAAGGCGTCCGTTGTGGCGGGCGTCCTACGTCTTGTCCCGACCAATTGTGTAAAGCACTGCATGAGATGGGCTATTAACCCATTCTTATAGCAAACAAATCACTTCCCTATCCTGAAGCATAAAACTTTGGGGTAGGGATTTTTTTTGTGTGACATATTGCGGAAAATGTGAAATTGTAGCCTAATATTTACGTCAGTTCGGTAGATGGTCTGAAAGACCAGGTGGCGAAGCCACTTCTAATAACCGCGGACTTTCAAGTCCGTGGATAGACTACTCGATTTCTATCCATCCGTCTGGAAGACGGGACCGGAGGCTATAGTAGTGTTATTAGAGTTGACGAGTTAACGAGTTGACAAGACACAAGGCCTCGTCAACTTGTCAACTAGTCCCTTGTCAACTCTGTTTAAACCCTGGGGTATAAGAACATTGGCTTCAATGGCAAATTCTATACATTCCCCTATTTCCTGACTTTCTTACTGAAGAGGTTTGTGGCTGCATCCTCCTCCCGCTAGTTTCTCTTGGTTTCTCTTCAACAAAACCAAAACAATCTTATCGGTCGTTTGTTTTTTATTACTACTTTTACGCCCGTTTAGATATTGTTAGAAGAAATATGAAGAACTTTCTTGAAGACTTGAAGCGGAAAGACCATAAACGCTATTTGGGCGGTTTGGATCTCTTTAAATATATCGGTCCCGGACTATTGGTAACGGTTGGATTTATCGACCCCGGAAATTGGGCTTCCAACTTTGCTGCAGGTTCCGAGTTCGGATATACGTTGCTGTGGGTGGTAACGCTGAGTACCATTATGCTGATTATCTTGCAACACAACGTGGCTCACCTGGGCATCGTAACCGGTTTGTGCCTCTCCGAGGCTGCTACCAGATACACCCCCAAATGGGTATCGCGCCCCATATTGGCTACTGCGGTGATGGCTTCCATCTCTACTTCGCTGGCTGAGATTTTAGGAGGTGCCATTGCTTTGCAGATGTTGTTCAAGATTCCCATTGTGTGGGGAGCCGTACTGACCACTGCTTTTGTGCTGGTGATGCTCTTTACCAACTCCTACAAGCGGATTGAGCGAGCCATCATTGCCTTTGTTTCCATCATCGGATTGTCGTTTATCTACGAGCTCTTCCTGGTAAAGATTGATTGGTCCTTGGCTTTGCAAGGATGGGTAACACCCTCCATCCCGCAAGGAAGCATGTTGATTATTATGAGCGTCTTGGGAGCAGTAGTCATGCCTCACAATTTGTTTCTCCACTCAGAAGTCATTCAGAGCCACGAGTACAATAAGAAAGACGACTCCTCCATCCGCAAGGTGCTGAAGTATGAACTGTTCGATACCCTCTTCTCCATGCTCGTAGGGTGGGCCATCAACAGTGCCATGATTCTGCTGGCAGCTTCCACCTTCTATCAGAACGGTGTGCAAGTAGAAGAGCTTCAGCAAGCTAAGTCACTTTTAGAACCCTTGTTGGGAAGTGGAGCCGCCATCGTCTTTGCCTTGGCACTGCTGATGGCAGGCATCTCCTCCACCATCACCAGCGGAATGGCAGCAGGCTCCATCTTTGCCGGAATCTTTGGAGAGTCTTATCACATCAAAGATAGCCACTCCCAGTTGGGCGTCCTCCTCTCCCTGGGCATCGCTTTGTTGCTTATTTTCTTCATTGGCGACCCCTTCAAAGGACTACTGATTTCGCAGATGGTGTTAAGCATTCAGCTCCCCTTCACGGTGTTCTTGCAAGTCAGCCTCACCTCCTCCAAAAGGGTGATGGGGAAGTTTGCCAACACCCGCTGGAGCAGTTTCGTGCTCTACGCCATAGCCACCATCGTGACACTGCTCAATATTGTTTTGTTGATTGAAGCAATTAGATAATCCCCTTTTTTGATATGGAAGAAAGAATAGAAAAGGCCGTTGCCTTGTTTAAGAGCGGTTACAACTGCTCGCAATCGGTAGTTGCTGCTTTTGCCGATTTGTACGGATTCAGCGAAGAACAAGCCTTGCGCATGTCAGCCTCGTTTGGAGGCGGCATCGGTCGCATGCGATTAACGTGTGGTGCAGCCTGCGGATTGTTCATGCTGGCCGGACTGGAAACCGGAGCCGTGAGGGCTGACGACCGTGAAGGCAAAGCTTCCAACTACGCCCTGGTGCAACAGCTGGCCGAAGCGTTCAAACAACGAAACGGTTCACTCACCTGTGCCGAACTGCTCGGGCTGAAGAAACCCGAAGGAATCTCCATGCCCGAAGCTCGCACACCCCAATACTACGCCAAACGTCCCTGTGCCAAGATGGTGGAAGAAGCCGCCCGCATCTGGGTGGAACATTTGAAGGGAGTTGATAGTTGATAGTTAAGAGTTGAAAGTTGATAGTTGAATTCATCATTCTTCATTCTTCATTCTCAACTCTCCCTTCTCTCTTCTCTCTTCACTCATCATTCTTCATTCATCATTCTTCATTCTTAATTCTTTCCAATCTCTTTTCTATCTGCTCCGGGGTGGCATCTTTCAGCAGGATGAGTTTGGTGCTGTTTAGGAGGTAGAGGGTGGGGAATCGTTTCAGGTCGTAAAGCTGTTGGGTGCGGATGGGGTGATTGTCGTCGGGATAGAAGGAGAGTATCTTCAGGAGTCCGTTGGTGGATAATTGGCGGATGAGGGTTGATTGTTGGAGTTTCCGGCTTACTTCGTGGCAGGTGTGGCAATCGGGATTGTTGAAGTAGAGCAGGATGTAGGGTGCTTCCAGCGTGTGTAGGGTGCCTGTTTCTCCCGTGGGAAGGGTGTAGGTAAAGTCGGTGGCTTGGGTGCCGATGCGGTTTTTCAGTGCCAGTTCTTTACGTGCATGGGGGCGAATTTTTTCTGCATCGGTCAGGTGGGGAGAGGTTATGAGTGCTTCCAACACGGGCAGATAGTACTCTTCGTTGCGCATGGGGGAGTTGGTTTCGTAGAGGTACTTTTCGGCCAGCGATGCCATCAGGAGGAAGCATTCTTGGCTTGCCGATGCTTGGCGGAAGAGATTCTTCAGGGCTTCTGTGGCTTTGGTGGGAGTGAGGTAGGGCAGGAGGTCGATGTAGTTGACCCAGGCCTGCTCCATCAGTGGCTTGTGATGAGCGTAGTGGGCGTCGGCAAAGTTCACATTGTCCCAATAGTGGGCAATGAGGTATTCGGCTCTCGCGTTAGGCGTCCGAAGCGTGGAGGGTATGTTGGGTAGGGTGAAGCAGGTGATGGTGTCGGTTTTCAACTGCTCAGAATCCGGTTTTCCGCTGGTTTGCCCGAGGCTATGAGTGAGGCTTGCAAGAAGCAGGAGGAGGAGTAGAGGATGGGGCATGAGTTTTGAATTATGAATTATGAGAGAGTTGAGAATGAAGACTGCGGAGCTTGATGAGGGCTTGGCCCGAACTAATGATGAATGAAGAATGATGAATTCAACTCTCAACTTTCATCTTTCAACTCTTAACTATCAACTATCAACTATCAACTTTTTTGGGGTACAAAGGTATTGCTTTTCCTGACATGGTTGTTCCTTAGTTACTCAAAAAAGTTCTACAAGGGAATATCGGCTTAAAAAAGGTTTTTTGTTTGAACACTGCATCGTCCTTTCCATTACATTTGCCACACTTTAAGACTTGACGGACGAACAACTTTAGGCTCTGAATTGTTTGGAGTAAAAGGAGGTAAAGAAGTTAATTCAATTAAAAAACTAAACGGACAACATTATGACATCTCTTATTGGACATATTTCTCAGGTCATCGGGCCGGTTGTTGATGTTACTTTCGATGCTTCTGAGAGTGAGCTGGTGCTTCCCGCCATCCACGATGCGTTGGAAATCAGAAGAAAGAATGGAAAACGCCTGATTGTAGAAGTGCAACAACACATTGGAGAAAATACCGTCCGCACCGTGGCTATGGATAGTACCGACGGGCTTCAACGAGGCATGGATGTGGCTCCCACGGGCGGACCTATCACCATGCCCGTAGGCAATCAGATTAAAGGACGCCTGATGAATGTGGTGGGCGATAGCATCGATGGCATGAAGGAACTGGACAGAGATGGTGCCTATCCCATCCATCGCGAACCGCCTAAGTTTGAAGAGCTGACCACCGTACAAGAGGTTCTCTACACCGGTATCAAAGTCATCGACCTGCTGGAACCTTATAGCAAGGGCGGAAAGATTGGCTTGTTTGGTGGTGCAGGCGTGGGGAAGACCGTCTTGATTCAGGAACTCATCAACAACATTGCCAAGAAGCAGAACGACTTCTCGGTATTTGCCGGAGTGGGAGAGCGTACTCGCGAGGGTAACGACCTGCTTCGTGAGATGATTGAGTCGGGTGTTATTCGTTACGGAGATGCCTTTAAGAAGAGTATGGAGGAGGGAAACTGGGACCTCTCAAAGATTGATTACGAAGAGGTGAAGAAGTCGCAAGTGACGCTTGTCTTTGGACAGATGAACGAACCTCCCGGTGCTCGCCAGTCGGTAGCTCTTTCCGGTCTTACCGTTGCCGAATCGTTTCGCGACATGGGGGCAGAGGCGGAGGGCTCCAGAGATATACTTTTCTTCATCGACAACATATTCCGCTTCACCCAAGCCGGCTCCGAGGTATCGGCTTTGTTAGGCCGAATGCCCTCTGCCGTGGGTTATCAGCCTACCTTGGCCACCGAGATGGGTTCCATGCAAGAGCGCATCACCTCCACCAAGAATGGCTCCATCACCTCTGTTCAAGCCGTATATGTGCCGGCCGATGACCTTACCGATCCGGCTCCGGCTACTACGTTTACCCACTTGGATGCAACCACGGTATTGAGTCGAAAGATTACGGCAATGGGCATCTATCCTGCCGTAGACCCCTTGGAATCGACCTCTCGCATACTCGACCCGCACATTGTGGGGCAAGAACATTACGATGTGGCTCAGCGCGTTAAGCAGATTCTTCAACGAAACAAAGAGCTTCAGGACATCATTTCCATACTGGGTATGGAGGAGTTATCGGATGCCGACCGTACCTTGGTCAATCGGGCTCGTCGTGTTCAACGCTTTCTTTCCCAGCCATTTGCCGTGGCCGAACAATTTACGGGTGTGCCGGGAACCATGGTCAGCATAGAGGAGACCTTGCGCGGATTCCGTATGATACTGGATGGTGAGGTGGATTATCTGCCCGAACAAGCCTTTCTCAACGTGGGAACCATTGATGAAGCCATCGAGAAAGGAGAGAAATTACTGAGTCAAGCCAACGCATAACCCGCATATTCATCCCGACAATGAAAACATTACATCTGAACATCGTCTCGCCCGAAAGCACGCTCTTCGATGGGCAAGTAGAGGCTGTAACCTTACCCGGAACCATGGGACGCTTCACCATCCTGCCCCAACATGCCCCCATCGTTTCATCGTTGCGGGTAGGTGAGGTAGGGTACATCCGAGAGGGACGCACGGAATTCATTCGCATTACCGGTGGATTTGTGGAGATGAGCAACGGGAACGTATCGGTTTGTGTTGAACAGAATAGTTAGCAAGCTTATGAAACGTCTTCTCTACCTAGTAACACTATGTGTCGCATTCCTCTCTTTGGGAACTTCCGCACCCCTGTTTGCCCAAGAAGAGATTACCTTGAAGGAGCAACAAGAGAACGAGGTGGATGTGAAAGAAATTGTTTTCGGCCACATTGGAGATGCCTACCAGTGGCACATCACTACCATTGGGCAACATCATCTTACCATCTACCTTCCCGTTATTGTGTATAGTCCCTATAGCGGATGGCACATCTTCTCTTCCGAACGCTTGGAAGAGGGAGGTGGAAGTTACGATGGGTTGATGATTGCTCCCGAAGGCTCGTTCTATGAAGGCAAACTGATAGAGCGACCGGAGGGGGGAGGCGAGTATCGTCCGTGGGACTTCTCCATCACCAAGAACGTGTTTGCACTCTTGTTCAACTCGCTTCTGCTGGTGGTAATCATACTCTCGGTTGCCCGTTGGTATCGTCGGCATCCGCAAGGAAGTGATGCACCTAAAGGCTTTGTGGGTTGCATGGAGATGTTCATCATGATGGTGCAGGACGATGTTATCAAGCCTTGTGTAGGTCCGAATTATCGGAAGTTCTCACCCTACTTGTTGACTGCTTTCTTCTTCATCTTCCTCAATAACCTGATGGGGCTGATACCTCTATTTCCCGGAGGAGCCAATGTAACGGGTAACATTGCAGTGACCTTTGTGCTGGCGCTTTGTACCTTCTTGGCGGTTAATCTGTTTGGTACGCGCCATTATTGGAAGGAAATCTTCTGGCCGGACGTACCTTGGTGGCTGAAGTTCCCCATCCCTATGATGCCTCTGATTGAGTTCTTCGGTGTGCTGACAAAGCCTTTTGCCCTGATGATACGTCTCTTTGCCAATATGCTGGCGGGACATATGGCCATGTTGGTGCTTACCAGCTTGGTGTTCATCTCAGCCTCTTTAGGTCCTTTGTTGAACGGTTCGCTTACGGTAGCCTCAGTGCTCTTCAATATATTCATGAATGTTTTAGAGCTATTGGTGGCCTTCATCCAGGCCTATGTCTTCACCATGCTTTCCGCTGTATTCATAGGGCTGGCGCAGGAGAAAGTTGAAAGTTGAAAGTTGAGAGTGGATAGTTGATAGGTGATAGTTGATAGATGAAAGTTGATAGTTGAATTCTTCATTCATCATTCATTATTAGCTTTGACTACTGAAAGAAAAGAATATTTGTTAAACATTTAAATAAGAAAGACTATGTTAGGAACTTTATTATTACAAACTGCTGTTGCAGGAGTGGGAATCAGTAAACTTGGTGCCGCTATAGGTGCTGCTATTGCCGTTGTGGGTGCCGGTTTAGGCATTGGTAAGATTGGTAGCTCGGCCATGGAGGCCATAGCTCGACAACCCGAAGCATCGGGAGACATTCGTACAAACATGATTATTGTGGCTGCCCTCATCGAGGGTGTAGCTCTCTTGGCCGTAGTTGTTTGTCTGCTGGTGTTCTTTCTTTAATAGTTGACAAGTTAGCGAGTTAACAATCCTAACAATCATAAACTAAATCATTATGTCACTACTTATTCCCGATAGTGGTTTGCTCTTCTGGATGCTGCTGAGCTTCGGCATTGTTTTCCTGGTGCTGGCCAAGTATGGCTTTCCGGTCATCACCAACATGGTGGAGGGGAGGAAGCAATACATCGACCAATCACTGGCCGTAGCGCGTGAAGCCAATGCCCAACTCGCGCGTCTGAAAGAGGAGGGTGAAGCACTGATAGCCTCTGCCAATCAGGAACAGGGACGCATCTTGCGCGAAGCAATGCACGAACGTGATAGAATCATTGCCGATGCTCGCAAACAAGCCGAACTGGTGGCACAAAAAGAGCTGGCAGAAGGCAAAGAACAACTCCGACAAGAGAAAGAAGAGGCCATTCGCGACATCCGACGTCAGGTCGCTCTATTCTCGGTGGACATTGCCGAAAAGATTATCAGAAAGAGATTGGACAACGAGAAAGAGCAGATGGATATGATTGACCGAATGCTGGATGAGTTACAAGGTAAATTATGAATTATGAATGATGAATGATGAATTAAGAATTTTGAATGATGAGAGAAGGGAGAGTTGAGAATGAAGACTGCGGAGCTTGATGAGGGCTTGGCCCGAACTAATGATGAATGATGAATGAAGAATTCAACTCTCAACTTTCATCTTTCAACTCTTAACTATCAACTCTCAACTATCAACTAACCAACCATGGATATAGGAATCATTTCAATGCGCTATGCAAAAGCCTTGTTGCAATATGCCAAGGACACTTCAACCGAGGAACGCTTCTACGAAGAGATGCGTATGCTTGAACATAACTTCCGAGAACAACCTCGTTTGCGGGAGGCACTCTCCAATCCGGTACTGGGAAAGCGAGAGAAACTCTCCTTGTTGGCTACGGCCTCCATGGGTGAGCAGGCCATGTCGCGCGAGTTTGCCCGATTTATGACGCTGGTGCTGAAGAACGGACGGGAGGGAGTGTTGCAATACATCTGCCTGACATTCCTCTATCTTTACCGAAAGGAGCACAACATCGTCATCGGTAAACTCATTACTGCTACTCCGGTAAGTGACGAGGTAAAGCAACGCATTCGTCGCGAAGCCTCCACCCGTTTGCAGGCTCATACCGAGTTGCGTACCGAGGTTGACCCGAATATTGAGGGAGGCTTCATCTTCGACATCAACGGTGTGCGTCTGGATGCCAGCATTGCCACCCAACTAAAAAGCGTCCGAAGACAATTTGTAGAGAAGAATCGAAGAATCGTCTAGGCCGGAACTTATGAGGAAAACGACGTTTTACGGCAAAGAACACATCGTTTTACGGGGAAGAAAACGACGTAATTTGAAGAAGAAGTCAGGGAAGTAGTCAAGGAGTTAAGTAGTCAACTACTAGCAAAGCGATAAATAAAAGTTCATTACTATGAGTGAAAACGTAAAAATAAGTGAAGTGTCGGACATACTCCGACGACAACTGGAAGGAATCGATACACGTGTCCAGCTGGACGAAATAGGCACCGTGTTGCAGGTAAGCGATGGTGTGGCACGCATCTACGGGCTTCGTAATGCCGAGGCTAACGAATTGCTGGAGTTCGACAACGGCATCAAGGCTATTGTGATGAACCTGGAAGAGGACAATGTGGGAGCCGTTTTGTTAGGTCCTACCGACAAGATTAAGGAGGGATTCGTCGTAAAGCGTACGCGCCACATAGCCTCCATACGGGTATCTGAAAGCATGCTTGGGCGTGTTATCGACCCATTGGGTGAACCTCTCGACGGGAAAGCTGCCATCACGGGCGACCTTTGCGAGATGCCTCTTGAACGAAAAGCACCCGGAGTCATCTTTCGCCAGCCGGTGAACGAACCTCTTCAAACGGGTTTAAAGGCCGTGGATGCCATGATTCCCATTGGTCGCGGACAACGTGAACTCATCATTGGTGACCGACAAACCGGTAAAACCGCCATCGCCATAGATACCATCATCAACCAACGAGCCAACTATGAGGCCGGCAATCCCGTCTATTGCATCTATGTGGCCATTGGTCAGAAAGGCTCTACCGTAGCCTCCATCGTCAACACGCTTCGTCAATACGGAGCCATGGATTACACCATTGTGGTAGCTGCTACGGCCGGTGACTCGGCTGCTCTTCAATATTATGCTCCCTTTGCCGGTGCTGCCATCGGAGAATACTTCAGAGATACCGGTCGGCATGCATTGGTTGTCTACGATGACCTCTCGAAGCAGGCCGTAGCCTATCGCGAGGTATCACTTATCCTACGTCGTCCCTCCGGTCGTGAAGCCTATCCGGGCGACATCTTCTACCTGCATAGCCGATTGTTGGAACGTGCTGCTAAAATCATTTCCCAGCAAGAGGTGGCCGAGCAGATGAACGACCTGCCCGAGAGTTTGCGCGGAAAGGTGAGGGGAGGAGGCTCGCTAACTGCCCTTCCCATCATTGAAACGCAGGCGGGAGACGTATCGGCCTACATACCCACCAACGTTATCTCCATTACGGACGGACAAATCTTCCTCGACACCAATCTCTTTAACCAAGGCAACAGACCGGCTATTGATGTAGGTATCTCGGTTAGTCGTGTGGGAGGCAATGCCCAAGTGCGTGCCATGAAGAAGGTGGCCGGTACGTTGAAGATTGACCAAGCCCAGTTCCGCGAGCTGGAAGCCTTCTCAAAGTTCAGTGGAGAGATGGATTCTGTTACGGCTCTGGCCATCGATAAGGGTGAGAAGAATGCTCGATTATTAGTACAACCCCAGTATTCGCCCATGTGTGTGGAGTATCAGATAGCCATCCTCTATTGTGGTACGCATGGTTTGTTGCGAAACATTCCCTTGGCGCAGGTGAGTGCTTTTGAGGAGACCTTCTTGGAATATCTGCAACGCAACCATCGCTCCGATGTGTTGGATGAGTTGCAACGTGGTAACATCACGGATGACATCTGCCGAACCCTGGAGCAGGTAGCCAAGCAACTGGAGAAACAATTCATCGCATAACCAAACCTATCGCACCATGGCATCGCTTAAGGAAATAAAGAATCGCATCAACTCAGTCAAAAGTACCCGCCAGATAACCTCTGCCATGAAGATGGTGTCCAGTGCCAAGCTTCACAAGGCACAAGGCATGGTGGAGAATATGCTTCCCTATCAACAGAGGTTACACGCTATATTGAATAGCCTGCTTGCCTCCGGACTCTCCGTCAGTTCTCCCTATATCGAGACACGGAAGGAGGTAAGGCGGGTGGCTATTGTCATCTTTGCCTCCAACAACTCGCTTTGTGGCACCTTCAATGCCAACATCATCAAGCTTCTGGAGCAAACGTTACACCGATATGCCCCACTGGGAGCGGAGAACATCTTGCTCTATACCGTGGGAAAGAAGGTGGAAGAGGCACTTCGGAAGTCAGGACGCACACTTCAGGCAAGCTATTCCTCGATGGCCGACAAGCCTCAGTACGCCTCTTCTACCCAATTAGCTCAAGAGTTGATGCAGGCTTTTGTCAAGCAGGAGATTGACCAAGTGGAGCTAATCTATCATCACTTCAAATCGGTAGGTACTCAGGTGCTGACACAAGAAACCTTTCTGCCCCTCACATTAGCATCTATCGAAACCCAGAAAACCGAATCCGGCACTTCCGATGCACCCTTTCTTAACAAGGATTACATCGTGGAACCATCGCCGGAAGAGCTTCTTACCCAACTCATTCCCAAGGTGCTTGCTCAGAAACTCTTCACCGTGTCGGTAGATTCTCATACCAGCGAACATGCCGCCCGCATGCTTGCCATGCAAACGGCTACCTTCAATGCCAACGAACTGATTCAGGAACTAACGAAGCAATACAACAAGACCCGTCAACAAACCATCACCAACGAATTGCTGGACATTGTGGCGGGAAGCATGAGATGAGAGTATTGAATTATGAGTTGACGAGGAGATGTTGACGAGGCCTTGTATCTTGTCAACTCGTTAACTCGTATCTGGTGAAGAAAAATGCCGCACCCACCTTGCACGTCAGCCCGCAAAGCACTATTTTTGTGCGCTGAACCGGAAACGGGGTTGAACCATAACTGTTTATTGCATGAAAATTAACGAACTACAATCTCTATACGCTACCCACCCGGGTGTGAAGGCACTGGGCGAGGTGCTTGGCAAGGGTGAGGTGAAAACTATCTATTGTGGCGGATTGGCGGGAAGTGCGGCGGCCGTTCTCTCTGCTTTCCATACCACTGGCGATTTGTCGTTGACGCGCCTTTTTATCCTCTCTGACCTGGAGGAAGCAGGTTATTTCTATCATGACCTCGTGCAATTGATGGGTACGGAACGGGTGTTGTTCTTCCCCTCATCGTTTCGTCGTGCCGTGAAATACGGGCAGAAAGATGCCGCCAACGAGGTGTTGCGCACCGAAGTCCTTAGTCGCCTGCAGAAAGAAGAATCGGGCCTGTGCATCGTGACCTATCCCGACGCATTGGCCGAAAAGGTGGTGAGTCGTCGTGTGCTGGATGAACGCACACTGAAGTTGCACCGTGGCGAGCGTGTAGACATGACCTTCGTAACAGATGTGCTTCACTCCTATGGATTCGAGTACGTGGACTACGTTTACGAACCCGGACAGTATGCCGTACGAGGTAGCATCATCGATGTATTCTCCTTCTCCTCCGAAGACCCTTTCCGCATCGACTTCTTTGGCGACGAGGTAGAGAGCCTTCGTACTTTCGAGGTGCAGAGCCAGCTCTCGAAAGAGAAGCGCGAGGAGATTGTGATTATTCCGGATTTGCAAGCTGGTTTTGGGGACACAAAGATTTCTTTTCTCAGTCACTTGCCTAAGGATACCCTTCTCTGCCTGAAAGACCTCCTTTGGTTGCGCGAGCGTATTGAGCAAGTTTATAACGAAGCACTTACCCCACAGGCTATTGCCGCCCGTGAAGCCGAAGAGAGCAACGTGCGTACCTTAGACGGCTTGCTGATAAGCGGAGGTGAGTTCATGATGGAAGCCTTAGAGTTCCGCCGATTGGAGTTCGGCAACAAACCTACGGGTACACCCGACGCCACCGTGCGCTTCGATACCGTCGTGCAACCCATCTTTCACAAGAACTTCGACTTGGTGGCCGACTCGTTCCGACAATTCTTGACCGACGGCTATACCATATATATTTGTAGCGACAGCACCAAACAGACCGACCGCATCCGAGCCATCTTCGAGGATAGAGGTGACGACATTGCTTTCACTCCCGTGGAGCGTACCCTGCACGAGGGATTCGTGGATTACACCTTGCGTCTCTGTCTCTTCACCGACCATCAGCTGTTCGACCGCTTCCATAAGTATAACCTGAAGAGTGACAAAGCACGTAGTGGTAAGGTGGCTCTCTCATTGAAAGAATTAAACCAGTTTACCCCTGGCGACTACGTAGTACATACCGACCACGGTGTGGGACGTTTTGCAGGATTGGTACGCATACCCAACGGAAATACTTCGCAAGAGGTGATGAAGCTAGTCTATCGCAACGACGATGTGGTTTTCGTCTCCATCCACTCATTGCACAAAGTCTCCAAGTACAAAGGTAAGGAGGGCGAGCCACCCACTCTGAATAAACTAGGAACCGGAGCCTGGGAGAAACTGAAAGATCGCACGAAGAAGAAAATCAAAGACATCGCCCGCGACCTCATCAAGCTCTACTCGCAACGACGTGAGGAGAAGGGTTTCCAGTTTTCACCCGATAGTTTCCTGCAACACGAATTGGAGGCATCGTTCCTTTACGAAGATACTCCCGATCAATCGAAAGCCACGGCCGAGGTGAAAGCCGACATGGAGAGTGCACGCCCGATGGACCGACTGGTGTGTGGAGACGTGGGCTTCGGAAAGACCGAAGTAGCCGTTCGTGCAGCTTTCAAAGCCGCGGCCGACAACAAGCAAGTAGCCGTCCTCGTGCCCACCACCGTGCTGGCTTACCAACACTTCCAGACCTTCAGTGAGCGATTGAAGGAGTTACCTTGTCGCGTGGAATACCTGAGTCGTGCCCGCACTCCGGCACAGACGCGCGCCATCTTGAAAGGATTGGAAACCGGCGAGGTGAACATCCTCATCGGTACCCACCGCATCCTGGGCAAGGACGTCAAGTTCAAGGATTTGGGTCTGCTCATTATCGACGAAGAGCAGAAGTTCGGTGTCAGCGTCAAGGAGAAGCTTCGCCAGCTGAAAGTCAACGTGGACACACTGACCATGACGGCTACACCCATCCCCCGCACGCTGCAATTCTCCCTGATGGGTGCCCGCGACCTCTCTGTCATCCAGACTCCACCCCCCAACCGCTATCCCATACAGACCGAAGTACATACATTCAATCCCGAGGTCATTACCGACGCCATCAACTTCGAGATGAGCCGTAACGGACAGGTATTCTTCGTGAACAATCGCATCAGCAACCTCGTAGAATTGAAAGCCCTCATCCAACGCAACATCCCGGATTGTCGTGTCTGCATCGGACATGGACAGATGGAGCCGGCCGAGTTGGAGAAGATTATCTTCGACTTTGTGAACTATGACTACGACGTGCTGCTAGCCACCACCATCGTGGAGAGCGGCATCGACATTCCCAACGCCAACACCATCATCATCAATCAGGCACAGAACTTCGGCCTTAGTGACCTGCACCAGATGCGTGGTCGTGTGGGACGTAGCAACAAGAAAGCCTTCTGCTACCTGTTGGCACCGCCTCTTTCCGGACTCACGGCCGAAGCCCGCCGACGCTTACAAGCCATCGAGAACTTCAGTGACCTGGGTAGCGGCATACACATCGCTATGCAAGACCTCGACATCCGCGGAGCTGGAAACATGCTGGGTGCCGAGCAGAGCGGATTCATTGCCGACTTGGGATATGAAACCTATCAAAAGATTCTAACCGAAGCCGTTCGCGAACTAAAGAACGATGAGTTTGCCGAACTCTATGCCCAAGAGGAGGTAGCTGCCGATGGTAGTGGAAAAATCAGTGGCGAACAGTTTGTGGACGAGTGCCAGGTGGAGAGCGACCTGGAACTGCTACTGCCCGCCACCTACGTCACCGGTAGTAGTGAGCGTATGTTGCTGTATCGTGAGCTGGACGGATTGTTGCTCGACCGCGACGTCGATGCCTTTCGCGCTCGTTTGGAAGACCGCTTCGGCCCTCTGCCACACGAAACCGAAGAGTTACTCCGCATCGTCCCCCTCCGTCGTCTGGCTGCCCGCCTCGGTGTAGAGAAAGTCGTCCTCAAGGGCGGCCGCATGAACCTTTTCTTTGTGAGCAATCCTGATAGCCCCTATTATCAGTCTGCCGCCTTCGGCAAGATGATAGCCTTCATGATGCAATACACTCGTCGTTGCGACTTGCGCGAACTGAACAATCGCCGTTCCATGCTTGTGAAAGACATCCGCACCGTGGAAGAAGCCCTCTTTGCGTTGCGAGAGATTGGGGCGATGGAAGAGTAGGAGATAGGCTCCTTCAAGAGATTGTGTCGTAATTTAATTCTTCATAAAACACAGAGACACGGAGGCACAGAGGTTAAGAAGGAAAAATAAAGCCTACTCGACGCAGGGTCTGCCCCCCTCTGAAGGAAAGACGTCAGTTCGGCAGATGGTCTGAAAGACCAGGTGGCAAAGCCACTTTCAATAACCGCGGACTTTCAAGTCCGTGGATAGAGGATTCGATTTCTATCCATCCGTCTGGAAGACGGGGCCGGAGGCTATAGTAGTCTTACAGACCGCGTCTTTACAGACGCAAGGAGTGTAAAGGTACTACCACCGCGGGCTTAAAAGCCCGCGGCTACTATAGTACCTACGGTACCCGGTCTTTCAGACCTTACGCCGAATTCAGGTAAGGAAAGAGACCGAAAAGGGGCTTCAAAGAAGCTGAAGAATAACTTTTTAAACAAAATCAAAACAACAACTAAAACACTTCCGCAGATTTCACTATTTTTGCAGCAGGAAAAGATTTGAAGTATATGGTAATCATCGACAGATACATTCCCGGAGGTCATAAGGTGAATCCTGCACTGTTGTGGGAGTATGACCTCGCAACCTTCGACTGGCAACGTTCTAAACAAGTGGTAGCACAGCGTGTGGTGGAACTTGGCGAACCGGAGGACTTCTATGCCGCATTCGATTTGTATGGCGGTGTGGAAGGGTTCCGGGAAGTCCTGAAGTCAGTGCCTTACTTTAATCCATTGGACACCCATTTTGTCTGTACATTTTTTAATCTAAAGAAGGAGGAACTCAGATGTTGCACAAAGAAACCGTTGAATCCGGAACATTGGAACTTCTAAAGCAATTGCAGAAAGAGCCTCTACTTGCAGCATTCAATCTGGTAGGCGGTACGGCTTTGGCTTTACGCATTGGCCATCGTAAGAGTGTTGATTTAGATTTGTTCACCCGTGAAGCTTTCGATTTGGAAGAACTCAAGGCGTTACTTATTGAAAAATACAATTTACAGATTTCCTACGCACGTGGTCAAACTTTGAAGGGGTTTATTGGTGGAGTGATGATTGATTGTATCCGCTACAACTATCCACATCTCTGTGCTCCCGAAGTGATTGAGGATATTCGGTTGGAGAGCATTCCCGATATAATTGCGATGAAACTCTCTGCCATTGCACAGAACGGAACACGCATTAAGGACTTTATTGACATAGCTACGCTCTCTTGCCGTTATTCGTTGGAAGAAATGCTGCAATTCTATACAGCTAAGTTTCCGAATGCTAACGTGATGATGCCTACCAAGTCGCTGACTTATTTTGCTGAAATAGATTTCAATGAATCGGTAGTGATGACAACAGGAGAGTTCACTTGGGCGAAAGTAGCCGACCGATTGATACAGATGGTTAAGAATCCACAAAAGAAATTTCTTACTGCTGTATGGTGATTAAATCCAGTTGACAAGACACAAGATCCTCGTCAACTCGTCCCTTGTCAACTCGTCAACTTATATCTATAAGATAATTGCATTGTAAAAACAAGTTACTATTTTTGTTCAATCTTAGGGTTCATTTTTTGGGGTCAGGTTCATATGAACCTTCGTTCTAGGTGATTTGGGATGTGGTAATTAAATAAATAATCTGATAATCAGTCATTTATTAGAAATGTACTATAGAAATTAAACGAATGGTAGCTTCTTTGTTCTTCTGAAAGCAGTTTGAGGGTAATGTCAAAATCTGTGATAAGAAAATTCTTCTTAATGAACGTTGGCTCGGTTCAGAAATTGTTTGGAAATGATTTTGATTAGAACACAGAGACACGGAGGCACAGAGGTTAAGAAGGAAAAATAAAGCCTACTCAACACAAGGTCTGAAAGACCGGGTGCCGTAGGTACTACAATAACCGCGGACTTTTAAGTCCGTGGCTATGAGTAATACCGTAAAAGACGTCTGAAAGACGTGGCCGCAGGCTATAGAAGTGTTATTGGAGTTGACGAGTTAACTCTGTACTTCTACTTTAAAACCTCCTTCCAAAACCTTTTAAACTATTGTGTTATAGGTTTTAAACTTCCGAGGCATTAGTTTAAAACCTTTAGGCAGGAAGTTTAAAACTAGTTTCAGTAGTTACTCAACTTACGCAACTGCTTTCAGGGCTGAAAGCCCGCCTACTCAATAGCCTGAGGTGAAGCGTAGCGTAGCCCCAGGTAGAAAAACAATTTGATGATGAAGGTGTGCCAAATATTGAATTTAGACACGGATGGCACGAAAGGTCTGAATGCAACTATCCATACCTAGGGCGATGCCCTAGACTATCGAGTAACGGGCTTTCAGCCCAAATGAATCATAATTCCTCAGACTTCTCTAACTTCTTTGACTCCTTAACTCCTCTGACTTCTCAAAATATTCATACAATCCACTTTCTCTTTTTAACAAATTTGCCTCCAACGAAGGCTTATATGAACCTGAACCCTAAAAATGAACCCTCGCAATTTGAGATGAATTTGCATTTACTTGTTTATCAATAGTTTATAAAATCTTTCTGTTTTATTTAGTGAACCAATAAATCTGCCGCATTTCCCGATTGTTAAAACAAATATGTAGTAAACAACTTTAACAATACACCTATCTTTTGCTATCCCTCTTTATGGTTGCTCCACTCATCGCCTTTGCAGTAACTACTCCACACAAGTCCCGCGTTTCTTCCACACAAGTACGGCATTTACTCCACACTTGTGTCCAGCACGCTCCACACAAGTGTGGAACAAGAGAGCAAAAAGAGGTTCTGCTCCCCTCTCTACTTCTATGGATTTTCAACAATTTTTCTTGTTATTTTGTTATCTTATAGAAGAGCATGTAAAGTGGGGCTTTGATTGAGAGATGAGAAAAATAGCACATCTAACAGCCTCGTTGAGCCTCTTTTTATTGTGATTTGTTTAAAAACGGACCATCTAAAGCGATACTTAGCACTTGTGCGCTTTCTAAAATAGTGCTTACTTTGCAGCGGATAAAGTAGAAGCTTTTAAAAAGGCTTTCTTTCATCAATTTATATAGTATAATTTTAAACATAAAATATAGACTAGAATGAGAAAGTATTTAAGTATGCTTTGCTGGATGTTGGGAGCCGGAGTGCTCACCACATCGTGTTCTTCGGATGATGAACCGATAGTACCAGATGGTATGGGGGTAGTAAGACTAACCTTAGAAACCGGCATGAATTATGAGGCTTCTACTAAGGCTGTAGACGAAGCCCCCTACAAGAACATTGATAACTATAATAAAAAATGGTATCAAAAAGGTTATAGTGAGTCGGGTGAGGATATTTGGACAGAAATTACCGCTCCTGAAGAAATCGATGGCACTTACACGCTGTTTAAAGGCTCTTACAAAATAGTTGCCGATTATAAAGAAGAATATAAAGGTGTAACAGCTTCACAAGAAGGTTTCTATTCTGTTGGTGAATCTTCTTTCATTGTAAGCGATACTCCTGCCAATGTAGAGGTAGTTTGTGAGCCGACACATGGTAAAATGACTGTGGCATTTGGTGATCAGATGGCTTCTTATTTCGATGATTACAAGGTGGAAATCTCTACTCCAAAGTTGGCGGGTAACAGTGAAACACTTACTTGGGGTAAAGTGGAAACCAATCCATGGTATTTGTTGGTTGACGAAGATGGTGAGACAGTTACCGCTACCATCAAATTGACACCGAAAGCAGAGTATTCTATCTCTACTACAGAGATTGTAAGAACTCATACGTTGGCTCCTAACAAAGCTTGGAAGCTGAATGTAAATGCTTCTTATGAACCTTCAAACGGTAATCTTAGCATTACTGTCACAATTGATGAAGGCACGAATGATAAAACTCAAACCATAGAAATTCCTCTCGAATGGCTCTAATCTAATTTAAATATGTGTATGAAACGAAATTATATATTCCTCTTTTGTGCAGCCACTCTGTTTTCATTGGGTGCTTGTGAAATGAGCGACGAACTTTCCGGTGATAAGGAAGAGAAGGTCGGAACCGGTACTTTGGAATTAAACGTTGCAACCAAGACACCTTCGGCACTTACCCGTACCGTAGATGCCGCAGCTGCAGATTTTCCTGTTACCATTACCAATTCAGAAGATAAAGTTGTTGCAAGCTATACCAAAGCAACAGACCTTCCGTCATCTATTAAATTGACGGTTGGAGATTATACGGTAGCTGCTCATACTCCGGGTGACTTAATCAGAACCATGAGTGCGCCTTATTACGGTGGTAGTGTGGATTTACCCATTACCAAGGATGTAACTACCGAGAGAACAGTTACTTGCACCATGCAAAACAGCCGTATTGAGGTAAACTATGATCCTACCTTCTTGGAAAACTTTACTTCTTGGACTGTAACCGTAAACGATGGTGGTGAGAATGCTCCTTCGTTTGATGAAAAGAATACAGACCCTGCTCCGGTATATTTGCTGTTTGGCGATAAGGTAGCAACAGTAAATGTTGACATCAAGGCTGTTACTATTAAAGATGAAACAGTTAGTGCCTCTTTTGCTTTAACCAAAGCTGATGCAACCGAAGGCTATGACAACGTAGAAAACGGTACTTATTTTGTAGGTGGTGATGCTATTATCATTACCTTGAAGCCGACAGAAATGTTGGAAGGCTCTGTTTCCGGTTTGAACTATAGCGCACAGATTGTATTTGGTGAGACTGAAGAGAATGTGGTGATTGTAGTAGACGATGTTCCGCTGGTAGCTGATGATGAGGAAGAAGGTGAAGATGGTAATGAGGATGATAATCCAACGGGAGCACCTAAATTAACTTGCGACGCGTTTACTTCTGGAGTAACGTTCTCTTATTCAGGTAAAAATTTCCCTTCTGCTACAGATGTCGTTATTTCTGCTCCTAAAGGAATTGCAAGCCTCAAAGTAGTTATTGAGGGTGGAAATCCTGGCTTTACTGCTGCTGTTGAGGACTTGAATTTTATAGGTGAAGGAAGAGAATTGGTTGGAGATACAGAGTTGGGAGAATCGTTAGTTATGAATATGCCTTCTGATGGTGATACTAATTATACATTCCCTATTGCAGGTTTCTATAGTATGATGAATATTTATGGACCTACAGTTGATGCAGATTCTACTGATGAAAGTGGTAAATCCGTAGGATTAAATAATGCTGCAGATAGTAAAAATTCGCATGTGTTTAAAATGCTTGTAACAGACAAAGAGGGACAAACTGCTTCTGCAGAACTAAGCGTAACAATCACTAAATGATACTTGAAATGAAAAAGATATATTCAATATTAACAATGCTTTTTTCCCTATCTTTGATTTATTCTTGTCAAAGTGAAGAAGAAATGTATCAGGAGGTAGGTTATCTTCATGTAGCTGTAGAAACTGCAACCTCAACCAATGTGGCTACGAAGTCTGCTCCTGTTAGCGGATATAATCCCAAACAACTGCAGGTAGAGATTCTGAATGTAAAAGGAGAAATTGCTACTGATATTGATGGCAATCAGTTGAAGACAAACAATTTTTCTGATTGGCAAGGCAAGCAGTTTGCACTGCGCGTAGGTTCTTACACCATCAAAGCTTCTTCTTATGGCTTTGACGGGAACTATTCCGGCTTCGATATACCTTATTATGTAGGTTCAAAGAAGATTGTCATAGAAAAGGATAAGGATATTCAGGCGGAGGTGACTTGTACCTTGGCTAATGTGAAGGTAACAGTGAATTTCGATTCCAAATTGCAAGCAGCTTTTAAATCGGGTAACGTACAAGTATCTTCTGCTGTGGAAGGTATTAACCCGCAAACCTTTACAATGGGAGCAGAAACTAAATCGGCTTACTTCCCTGTAGATGATTTGACGGCAGACCTTACTTTGGTTAACCAAGGAGGAACGATGCACACCATGTCTAAGACCTTTACAGATGTACAGGCTCGTGACCACTATATCTTGAACTACAAGCTGGCTGATTCTGGTAACGGTAACATCAATGTAACCGTAGATGCCAAGGAGAATACCTATACTTGGGACTTGGAGATTCCAACTACCGCTACCACTACGTTGCGTGTTTCTGCACCTAATGCTTGGAGTACTTTTGCTTATTTGGAAGGTGATGTCACCAGCAAGGCATTTACTATCGATGCAAGCAAGATGCAGTTTGAATACAAGACAGCTGATGCTCAGACTTGGACAGAAGTACCAACCGGCATCAATACAGCCGAAACAGACCATTATGAATTGAAACTTACCGGACTGACACCTAATACTACTTATGTATATCGCATGGTTTATCCGGAAGGGGATGAATATCCAACAAGTAATGAAATGACATTTACTACAGATGTCGCTACTCAATTGCCGAATGGAAGCTTTGATTCTTGGTATAATGATGGAAGTACTGATTATGCAACTTCTGAAGAATATTTAAATACTTATGGTAAGTCATTCTGGGATTCTAGTAATAAGGGTACATCTACAGGTATGGCTGCAATAGTAGGAAAAACAAATCCCACAACAGGAGTAAATACTGATGACCGTGGAATGGTTGCTGAGTTAAAAACTCATGTGGTTGCTGGAGTTTTGGCTGCGGCTAGTCTGTATACAGGAGAATTTGGTAGTACAAAGAGTGATTTTTCTGGTGCTACATTAACATTTGGTCAAGAATTCCCTGTTCGCCCAACAGCTTTAACTGGCTATTTCAAATATGCTCCTGTTGCTATTGATAATGGAGCTACAAATGTTCCTTCTTCAAAATTGCCAGAAGGGGTTACTAGTATCGTTGAAGATCAGACATTAGACTGGTGTTCTATCTATATTGCTCTTACTACAAAGAAATTTAATGTGGATAATTCTGATATGAGTAAATTCCCAGTGTTCAGTCAATTAGGCGTGGCTGATGGTGTAGTTGCTTACGGAGAATTACCTATTTCGGAATGTGTCAGCACTAATGGAGAATGGAAAGAATTCAATATTAGTTTGGAATATTGTGATTTGACTACTAAACCGACACATATTATCATTGTTTGTGCTGCTAGCAAGTATGGTGACTATTTCACCGGTGGTGAAGGTAGTGTACTCTATCTTGATGACTTCAAACTTGTGTATGGTGATAATCCTTCTGTAAAAGAATAACCCTCCCCTTATTAAAACTCAATGAAACAAAGACTTTTGTTCTTTATACTATCCCTTGTAACAGTAATCTTCCCCTGTAAGGCGCAGAGCCTTACGGGAGAAGATTCTGCTGTGCAAGCAGATAGTGTAGCAGTCACATTAACCGATACATTGCAGATTGCTCAAGATTCACTGGCAATCAATGTAGGAGTTGCTGATACATTGACTATACAAAGTACTGATACACTTTCGGGTGTTGTGGCAGACAGCTTGCTGATTTCTGCTGATTCACTGCTTCTAGTAGACTCTTTACAGGCTAATACGGTTGCAAGTTTGCAAGAAGTGGAACAATTACCGGAGGTTAAGAAAAAAAGGAAATTGCCTCGTCCGGTACGTATCGACCGTGAGATTCAGAAACTGATGTTTGTGCCGAAAGGTACTTGGTTGGCCGGTGGTACGGTTTCTTATTCAGAACACAATGAAGAGAATCTAAACTTCTTGGTGCTGAAAGATGTAGAAGGATTGGGGTATTCGTTTAAGGTGAGTCCTTATGTAGGTTACTTTTTCCGCGACAATATGGCAGCCGGTCTGCGTTTTATTTATAGTCGTACACACCTGGACTTGCAGAACTTTGACCTGAACTTGGGTGAAGATTTCAATATCAGTCTGAAAGACCTCTACTATTTAGAGCATAAGTATGAAATTGCAGGTTTCCTGCGTACCTATATGCCAATCGGGAAGAGTAAGATTTTCGGATTGTTCAATGAGTGCCGCATTACCTATGGGTACAGCGAAGGACAAAACTCTACCGGTTCGGGAACTGAATATGACGGTACTTATGAGAAGGCACACAATCTGCAGATTGGTTTTGCACCGGGTATGACAGCTTTTGTAACAGACTTTGCTGCAGTGGAAGTGTCGATGGGTGTATTGGGCTTTAATTTCAAATGGCAAGACCAAAATACCAATCAGGTGGAGACCGGAACCCGACGAGTAACTTCGGGTAAGTTTAAGATAGACCTTTTCTCGATTAACATCGGTATGACGTTCTATCTCTAACACTATAAAATAGATTGTTGAATTATGAATAACTTGATAAAAACTATTCCTATCTGGTGCTGCTTCTTGTTGACCTCGTGCATCAAGAACACTATTCCTTATCCTGTGAAAGAGGCATTGATTACCGCTTTCGAGGTAGAGGGTCAATGTGCAGCAGAGGAAGGAGGTAGTGTACAAGCCACCATAGATAAAAGCAAATACACCATTAAACTATACGTGGATGATTCGGTAGAACTCTCCAATTTGCAGATAACTAAGATGACGGTTAGTAACGATGCTACTATTGTTGCTCCTGACGCATGTGTAGATGCTGCTGCTTTCCCCACACAGGGCTTTGAGTCAGCTGCAGCTTTATCTAGCAGCGCAAATACACGGGTGGACTTCTCTAATCCGGTAACCTTTACTCTACAGACTTATCAGGATTATGAGTGGACTATTACGGTGGAGCAAATCATCAATCGGGAAGTCATGTTGGAAAATCAGGTGGGGGATGCTGTGATTGATGAAGTTAATCACAACGTGGTAGTGTATGTTGCTACAGAGCAGCCTTTGGATAAGATAAAGGTGACCAGCATGAATTTGGGTGGAAAGCATGGTACAGTGGTTCCTGACCTGACAGCCTTTGCTGCTTATGACTTCAGTATGCCGGTACAGTTGGAGGTTACCAATGGTTGGGATGGTGAAACAGCTACCTGGACAGTATTTGTTTACCACTCTCAGGGAGCAACATCAACAGCTACCAATCTGTTTGCCCGTTGTACTAATGCTACTCTTAGTGGAAAAACGCAAAACGGACGTATCCCTACTATTGAGTATAAGATGGTTGCTGAAAGTGATTGGATAACTTTAGTAGAGTCTGCTATCACTGTATCGGGAACTTCTTATAAAACAACTTTAGAAAATCTTATTCCGGGTACCGATTATCAGTATCGGGTAAACGGTGGTGAGATACAAGCCTTTACAACAGCTCCGGCTACCCCTTTGACGGATGCTTCCTTTGATAACTGGCATCAGGTTGAACGCTTGTGGAATCCGTGGGCGCAGAGTGTTACTTCATTCTGGGACACCGGTAATCGAGGAGCTACCACTGTGGGTAATAGTAACTCTGTACCGACAGATGATACTTGCAACGGAAGTGGACAGGCTGCTTTGTTGGAATCGAAATACATTGTGATTAAGTTTGCTGCCGGAAACATCTTTACCGGTACTTATGT
Organism: Bacteroides sp.; assembly: GCA_017621035.1. GTDB lineage: Bacteria > Bacteroidota > Bacteroidia > Bacteroidales > Bacteroidaceae > Bacteroides. Next base: position 65,861 of record JAGATY010000084.1, read on the forward strand.
AAAGACGGATGGAACAAACGGTATCTTGGACTTTGGACGAGAGTTTTCATCTTTCCCCACCAAGTTACGCGTGAACTACAAATGCGAGGTGGCTACCATCAACCGTTGTGGAGATGATGATTACGAGTGGCTGAAAGGTCGTCAGGATACTTGTCACATCTATATTGCTTTGACCGATTGGGATGAACCGCTACAGATACGTACTCGTCCCAGCGAAAGGCTGTTGTTTGACAAGAACAGCTCACGCATCATTGCTTACGGTGAACTGCTGAAAGGTGAAAGTGTTTCTGAATGGACACAGGTAGACATCCCGTTGGAGTATCGCTATAACAACCGTACCCCCAAATATATATTGGTAGTGGCAAGCTCCAGTAAGTATGGTGATTTCTTTACCGGAGGTGAAGGTTCTAAACTTTGGATAGATAATTTTGAGTTACTTTACGAGTAAGTTAAAACACTAAACTATGATTTGTTGGAAGAATAGATATATATGCCTGTTGGCTCTGTTGGTTTCTTTGCTCTCTTGTCAGCAAGAGAGTGAAGTGCTTGATATGGGGCAGAGCGGTTTCTTGCTAAAACTGACAGACGAAGTGAATGTGGAAACCCGTGACACACCGGCTGAGTTGGGCAAGCCTATAGCTTCTCAATTCAATGTATGCATTACCAAGCAAACGGGAGTTACTGCCGGAGGAACCATATACGATGGACAGTACACAGAAGAAATGATTCCGGCTTCTATCAACAGCTATCTGATAGAAGCTACTTGTGGTACCAATCCGGTATTGGGACTGGATGCCCCTTATTATTATGGAAGTGCTACGGCAGACATAACTGAGGAACAATTAGTTGCCTCTGTTACTTTGAACTGTAAGGTGGCCAATGCACTGGCTACACTGAAACCAGTATTGGTAGAGGGAGAGACAGATAAGGAGAATCGTTTCACTAAACTATTCTCCGATTTTGGTATCGTAGCCATCCTTGGGAACTCTTCTTGCTATGCTTCAAATAATTTCAGTGAAAGCGTTTACTTCCGGGCAGGAACTGTTCCAACCTTTATTTTCAAAGGGACGCTTCGGGATACCGGTCGTGAAGTAACACAAGCTATCATCATTCCTACTGAGACAGGTTTTACTGCAGCCGCTGCCGAACATCTGATTTTAAAAGTAAGTCTGAAAACTACTGATACAAGCAGTGTGATTGTTACATTGGAGAAAGCAGAGGTAGAAACAGTTACTATTAGTGAAACTATTCCTGTGAATTGGTTGCCAAGACCGACGGTGGAGGCGGTAGGGTTTGATAGTAATGTGATGACTCATTATGAAACAGAACGAGTACCTGATACTCAGATAAACTTTACTACTGCCATTGGCTTAGACGATGTGAGTTTTACCCTAGATTTTAATGATGAGGTATATAAATCACTGAATGGTGACTATGTATTGAGTGAAATGACAGACCTGCAGAAACAGGCTTTTTCTGATGCTGGTATTACGTTGCCGGAAATAGGGAATGTAAACAAAACGAATTTTGACTTTACCGAATTGATTTATAAATTGTCCGGTAATCCTGATACCAATGTTTCTACTGTTGATAATGTCATCAAGATAACTTCTGTAACGGCTAATGGGAAATTGGCTGCAGATGAATCTTTGCAGAATTATACCATTGCAGTAAAAGCAAAACCAGTATTTACTGTTTCAGTGCAAGATTATAACGTCTGGTCTAAGGAGTTTACAGCAGATGAAGCTTCTATTACGGAGGGCTATGCCGCCGAAGTAAAGGCCGGACTTACATTTCAATACAGTCAAGATGGAGGCAAAACATGGTACGATTGCAATGATAATAGCAATCGTCGTCATGCTTTCTCTTCACACCCAGCCGATGCTGATAGGGATATGTTGGTTAGAGCTAAATTTAGGAACTTTATTTCCAAAAATGAAGCAGCGATAGAATTGGAAAAACCAACACAAGTACCCAATTCGGATATGGAGAGTTGGCATATTACACAAGAAACTGCAAGTTCAAAAACATATTATAATTTTCATCCTTACGCTGCAAATGCAAGCGATAATTGGTGGTCAACCAATAATCAAATAGGGCAAAATGGTACTATAGTTTTTGGTATTTGGTGGCAAGGGTGCTTTGCCTCCTCAACCAGTTATACTACTGATGCCCATCAGGGAAATAAGGCAGCTTCCATATTTACTAATGGTCATGGTCACCATTATGCGAATACGGGGCAGATATTGTATGAGGAAGGTTCCTATGCCGGAAGTTTGTTTATTGGAACTTTCAACTATGATAGTTCTAACTATGATGGAGAACCTATTCATGGTCATTCATTTCCTGTGCGACCTACAGCATTACAATTTTATTATAAATACGCTGCATATAATACCGATCAATTTAAGGTGTGGATAGCCCTTAAGAATGGAGATGAAACTATTGCAGAAGGTACTTTTATTCCTGCAAGTTACTCAGGAAGCACAAGTGACAGCAGTTATAAATTAGGGACTGTAAATTTGAGCTACAACAATCTGCATAAGAAAGCAACTTCTATTTGTATCCAATTCCTGTCAACTACAAAAACGTCTTTTAGTGGTAGTGATATTAAGAAAAATCAAACGGTAAATTATCCTGAAGTAGGTGATTGGAAAGTACATATTGGTAGTAAATTATATATAGATGATTTAAGTCTAATTTTCAATAAGTAAATATGAACAAATTCCTATACATATTACTAACTATTCTTTTTTTTACCTCCTGTAGCCAAGACGAACAACCGATGGCGGAGCAGGGGTATCTCTCTCTCACAGGATTGGAAGTACAGGCTGTGGAAACAGAAGTAGTGACTACACGTGCAGTGGATGAAGACTTTACCATCGAGGTGTACAAAGAGGGAGAAACTACTGCCATTACCTCTCTGACTTATGCAGCTGCACAAACTACAGGAAGCAAAATCGCGCTGGAGGCTGGAAATTATTACTTGAAGGTGTACAATGCAGCATACGGTAGTAGTGACTACTCCAAGCCTGTCTACTTCTATCAAAGCGAGGTGTTTGCTATTGAAGCAGACTGGGTAACATACGTGGATGCAGTGGTGCCCATGATAAACTTTGGTGTGCGGTTGGTGCTGCCGGCTTCATTTAGCGAATTCTTTACTTCTGCCACACTGGCTGTAACGGTGGGTGATGTTACCCGCTCTTTAGGAGATGGAGAGACTGCTTACTTTCCCGTTCCTGCAACAGATGGGAGCACAGCTATCAGCTATACACTCACTGCTACCAATAACGACGGCGAAGAAAACCAGCAGACGGGAGCGTTTGGTAACAACACTCCGGAAAGCAGTCAAGTAACTGCCGGAAAGGTGTATGTGGTGACGTACGAATACCAGTAACTCAACTCTCAAACCCTTTCCTAAACGTACATCCCTCTTTCCACAAGGAGCAACCGTAGGCGGTACGACCTTTGATGATGACACCTTTGCCACAGAGTGGGCAGGGGCTACCAACAAGCGGGTCGGGTGCCGGAGTAACCGACGGGGTGGGAGAGGGATTGGTCGACTTGCGGGGAGCGCGTTTCTTAGGCGTGGCGCCGGTAGCGGTGCTTTTCTTCTTGCTCTCTTTCTTTTCCGGTGTGGGTACTTGGATGGTGATGCGACGATTGCTATTGTCACTGAGCACGGTGGTAACAATCTCTTGCACCATCTGCTTCAGTTCGTCCAGGAACTGGGCGGCACTGTAGGCACGGCGTTCAATTTCTCGCAGTTTCTTTTCCCAGATACCGGTCAGTTCGGCCGATTTCAGTAGCTCTTCACGGATAAGTTGTATCAGCTCCACGCCGGTGGCGGTGGCAATCAGGCTCTTTCGTTCTTTGCGGATGTAGTTGCGCTTGAACAGAGTCTCGATGATGGCTGCACGGGTGGAGGGACGACCGATACCGTTCTCCTTCAGTGCATCGCGTAGTTCGTCGTTATCAACCAGTCGGCCGGCCGTTTCCATGGCACGTAGTAAGGTAGCCTCGGTGTAGGGCTTGGGAGGCGATGTCCACTTCTCCACCAGATCAGGCGTATGTGTTCCAGACTCTCCTTTCTGAAAGGTGGGTAGCGAACGTTCGTTTTCGCCCTCTTTCTCTTCGCCCTCTTCCGCATTGTTGCTATTTCCCGATGTGGCAAACACTACCCGCCAGCCGGGTTCCAGTATTTGTCGACCGGTGGCTTTGAAAGCAATCTCCTCCACGCTGCCCATGACGGTGGTGGTAGAGAAACGGCAGTCGGGATAGAAAGCTGCAATGAAACGGCGGGCGATGAGGTCGAACACCTTCTTCTCCATATCAGTCAGATTGACGGGGGGCTGTCCCGTGGGGATGATGGCATGGTGGTCGGTCACTTTACTGTTGTCGAACACCTTTTTCGACTTGGTTAGCGGTTTGCCTTCCAGCGGTGCCGTCAGGCTTTCGTATCCTCGCAATCCTTTCAAGATGCCGGGGCATTTGGGATAGATATCGTCACTCAAGAAGGTGGTGTCCACACGCGGATAGGTGGCGACTTTCTTCTCATAGAGAGACTGGATGAGTTTCAGAGTTTCGTCGGCCGAATAGCTGAACTTTCGGTTACACTCCACTTGCAGCGAGGTGAGGTCGAATAGACGGGGCGGTGCCTCCTTACCTTCTTTCTTGCTGACGCCGGTGATGGTGAACGGACAGTGCTGAATGCGTTGCAGCAGCTCCATGCCTTGTGCCTGGTTGGCAATGGGGTCGATGCCAGGGTTCTCTGCCTCGGCTCGGCGTAAAGCTTCGGACACATCGAAGGGCTGTCCGGCTTTCTCTGCTTTCTCCTTCAGTTTCTCGATGTCGGCCATCAAGTCCTCTTCACTACGTTTCTGCAGTGCCGAGAAGATGGTGTCGCGATAGGTGGTTTTCAGCTCCCAGTATTGGCGCGGTACAAAGTTTTCAATCTCCAGTTGGCGGTTCACAATGAGGGCGAGGGTAGGGGTTTGCACGCGGCCGATGGAGAGTACTTGTCGGTTCTGTCCATACTTTATGGTGTAGAGGCGGGTAGCGTTCATGCCTAGCAGCCAGTCGCCAATGGCGCGACTGAGTCCAGCCTCGTAGAGCGGCTGGTAGTCGGAGGCCTCCTTCAGATTGCGAAAACCCTCGCGAATAGCCTCTTCGGTTAGCGACGATATCCACAGACGCTTTACCGGACACTTGGCACCGGCCTTCTGCATTACCCAGCGTTGGATAAGTTCACCCTCCTGGCCGGCATCTCCACAGTTGATGATAAGGTCGGCCCGTTGCATCAGTCCCTCAATGGTACGGAACTGTTTCTCGTAGGTGGAATTGCTGATGAGTTTGATGCCGAAGCGTGGTGGAATCATGGGTAGACTGCCCAGACTCCAGGCTTTCCACTGCGGAGTATACTCGTGCGGTTCCTTCAGGGTACAAAGATGTCCGAAAGTCCAGGTCACCTGATAACCGTTTCCTTCAATATATCCGTCTTTCTTCTCTCGCGCACCCAGCACGTCGGCAATATCGCGTGCTACAGATGGCTTTTCGGCAATACAAACTATCATTTGAGTATATTCTTATTTGGGGGGACAAAGATAGGTATTTTCTTTAAGATAGTTTCAACCTTTTCGCTATCTTTGCCCCATCAAAAACAGCAATGAAATGATGATGAATCAAGATACTATCTGTGCCGTTGCCACCGCTCAGGGTGGAGCTATCGGGGTGGTACGCGTGTCGGGTCCCGAGGCAATACGTATGACGTCTGAAATCTTTACACCAATAGGTGACCGACCGCTTGACGAACGGAAGGCTTACACGCTGACGTTCGGACGGTTACTCTCCACTGAGGGCGAGGTGATTGACGAGGTACTGGTCAGCTTGTTTCGCGCACCGCACTCCTATACGGGCGAGGAGGCGACGGAGATTTCCTGTCACGGTTCGGTCTACATCCTGCAGCAAGTGATGCAGCGGCTTATTGGGTGTGGTTGTCGCATGGCTCTACCCGGCGAGTTCACACAGCGAGCCTTCCTGAACGGCAAAATGGATCTCAGTCAGGCCGAAGCGGTGGCCGACCTCATCGCTTCTTCCTCCGCCGCTACCCACCGGCTGGCCATGAATCAGATGCGGGGTGGGTTCAGTAAGGAATTGTCTGTACTACGGGATAAATTATTACATCTTACATCGCTGATGGAGCTGGAATTGGACTTCAGTGACCACGAGGAGCTGGAGTTCGCTGACCGCTCGGAGCTGTCGCAGATTGCGGCCGACATTGAGCGTGTCATTGCTCGCCTGGCTGACTCGTTCAGCGTGGGTAATGCGCTGAAGAACGGCGTACCCGTGGCTATCGTGGGCGAGACGAATGCCGGAAAATCCACCCTGCTGAACGCACTGCTAAACGAGGAAAAAGCCATCGTTAGCGATGTTCACGGCACCACGCGCGACGTCATCGAGGACACCATCTTCATCAATGGCACCCTATTCCGCTTTATCGACACTGCCGGCATCCGCCAGACTACCGATGTGGTAGAGAGCATCGGCATCGAGCGCACATTCCGCAAACTGGATCAGGCCGACATCGTGCTGTGGATGATTGACGGCACAACTTCGCATGACTTCGAGGTACTGAAGGCTGATATCCTGCCTCGCTGTGCGGACAAGCGACTGTTAGTTCTTTTCAACAAGTGCGACCTCCTCTCCCCAGAACGTTGTAAGGAACTCACCACTGCCTTTGCAGACGTAGATGCTCCCCGTCTGTTCCTTGCTGCGAAAAACCGCACCGGACTTACCGAACTGCAGAACCACCTCCTTCGTGCCGCTGCCCTGCCCGAAGTCACGCAGAACGACCTTATTGTCACCAACCTTCGCCACTACGAAGCCCTGACCCGCGCCCTCGACGCCATCCACCGTGTACAATCCGGCCTCTCCGCCCGACTCTCCGGCGATTTCGTCTCCCAGGATCTCCGCGAGTGCCTTTCCCACCTCGCCGAAATCCTTGGTGGCTCCTTCGACGTGGAAGACGTGCTGGGGAATATATTTAGGAATTTCTGCATCGGAAAGTAAATGGCACTTTTTTGAATTGAAAACGGTTATAAAGAAAACCATATAAAACGCAAACATCAGCAATTAAAACGCTATTAAACAGCAGATTGCGATATTTGCGTTTCTTTGCATGCGAAATTGCTC
>JAGATY010000085.1 GCA_017621035.1 Bacteroides sp.
CTACCCCTTTGGGAAGTATAGAAACTATACCTTTCCCTTTATCTTCAAGTACAAAATGTTCTAAAGCAGTCTGAGAAAACAGAGACATTGAAATCCCCCATACAGAAATAAATATTGTTATAAACCTTTTCATTACCATACGTTAAAAAGAGACCGGGTACTTCTACAACTACTTATACAAACGACCAAACCACAACGTCAAACCATAATGTAAAGGCTTGTCTACAATACCCTCTTTAGGAGTTGGTAGGTCGGGAATAAATCCTTCCCATGTCATCATTCTCTCTTCCAGTGCATACAGTTCTTTCAATTTCAATGGAAAATTCTCCTCTCGTCCCCATAAGAAACAAATAGCCAGCACTTCCCGTTTCACGCTATCATAATCAATCATATACATAATGCGAGTTCCCGACAGTTCCTGTGCCCTCTCCTTTGAGAATACAGAACGGTAAAGAGGATATAAAACCTCATCACGATGCTTTCCCGTATAACGAGGCATACAATTCTTGTAAGAAGAACCTTCTATCACCTCAAATTCTGGACGATATATCCTTCCGTTTTTATAAATATAAACCAAACCATCCTCTCGCAATGTATCTGCAGAGGTCTCTTGAGCTTGCAAAGAGAAGAAAGGCATTAGCTGCAGAAAGAATAGCAAACTAATCCGTGTACAAGCCTGAATTGGCAAGAAGAGTAAAGTTTCTATAAAGGGTATTCTCATTGGCTTCAAAACTTTATACGTTAATTGATTTCCTTTTTTACCTCTCCCCGTCCCGAGATACGCATCTTTCTGTTCAGCAATGTCTCGGAAGAATAATTTTGCGGGAGATAACTTGTTTCCCGAATCTTTATAAACTTACCACTTCCTGCAAGCTTATAAGAGACATCCATGCGTTCACCTTTCAGTCCTTCAACAGGTTTGAAGTCTTTAATAATAAAATCATTGTGCGGAAACTCCAACTTCTGCACATCTATGATGAAGTTATTATGAATTTGTGCCTCAATCGTTCTTATCCTATTCCCGTGAACTTCTCCAATAGGAATGTAGTCTATCAGATTCCCTTGAAAATCAAAAGTCGCCAGCCAGCTTTTATTTGCATTATGGTCTGCTGATATGGCATAAATAATACAAATAAGGAAATCGCCAACGCTCTCATCCAACATAAACTGCACCCTTGTTTCGGCATCATTCCTTGCTTGACTACTCTTTCTCACATTCACAAAGAAAGGAGAATCTGTTACAGGATATGAATATGATACCGGTTTGATTTTCTTACTCATCCAACTTTTGGTAAAAGATGCGTCATACACAAAAGGCAGTTTCAAGAAGCCGGTGTGCTCAGAGGAGTTAAACACCTCACGAAAATACTCACTTTCAATATCTTCCAGTGAAATCGTATGTATAACATCCACTTCAAACTTCAGCTTACCCTTATGCGATTTAACCACTTTTTCCCCAGCCTCATCCACAGAAGCATAAACAATGGTGTAGCTGATGTCAAAGAAACGGACACCTTTGTCTCTGAGAGCAGGAAACCAGGAAAAGGCAAACCGTTCCTCTTGCATCGGCTTAATGGGGATGAGACTCTCTTTTTCACGCAAGCCTGTAATGAAGCTTTCATACTCCACACCCGTCTTGCTGTACCTGGGCGTTATGGTAGAAGAGTATCTGGCTCCATCATACACATCAAACACATATATATCACAATCCCTACTCTCATTCCCCACAATCAGTTCCAGCACATCTTTCTGCTTATCGTAATTCAACGATGCAGTAATCTGTGCACAAGCCAGCGTTGGCAAGAGAAGCAATATTGCTAAAATGGAAATTCTCATAACAAGCTCAATTAAAACCAGAATTCAATATAAGATGGTCTGAAAGACCGAGTGGCAAAGCCACTTTCAATAACCGCGGTCTCAAAACAAAGTTGACAAGATACGAGTTGACAAGTTGACAAGGTTCTTGTGTCTTGTCAACTCGTTAACTCGTCAACTCTAATAACACTTCTATAGCCTACGGCCACGTCTTTCAGACGTCTTTTTTATCACTCCTAACCACGGGTTTAAAAACCCGCGGCTACTATAGTACCTACGGTACCCGGTCTTTCAGACCATCTATCGAACTGGCGTTATCAAAACTGATTCTTCGCCTGCAAGATAGTAACTATCTGCAGCAGAGACAAGAGGAATAGGAAAAAGACAACAACTATTAACTAGTCGGACTTCGGCAGAAAGTATGAAAGAGGGGGCGGTATCAGCACCCCCGCTTTCTTCCGGCACTGTCTGCTCGGGTGTTGCATAGTAAGTGGGGAGGTTGCGGACAGAGAGTTCCCGACCGGCACATTAGAAGCAAACATGCACAAGATGCCAACTTGTGCTACACAAGATGGCATCTTGTGCAACATAAGTTGGCATCTTGTGCAGGATAGGTACTAGTGTGTTGGGCGAGAGGAATAAGTGTCCCGAAGGAGAAGAATAGGTGTAGAAAGAGAGCCGCCCCTATCCGGAACAACGCTCGGATAGGGGCGGGATGCTTATGGAATAAGAACTTTTCTGCCTTCCATAAAGTAGAAACCGGGGGCAAGACCGGTCACCTCGTTCAGTCCCTCCTGTAACTGCAGGTGGCGGATGGTGCGTCCTGTAGCGTCATAGAGTGAGAGGGCGCGGGCACGGTCGGTCACGATGCAGAGCACGTTGCCTTGCGTGTAGACCTTCAGAGAGGTGTCTTCGCGCTTCACAATATCTTCCAGGCCGGTTACCTCCCCACTGTCACCGCCAATGCTGTAGTAGAGGGGGCCGCGTGTAGCGGCTGTTGTCTCCTTGCTGGTTACGTAGGCTGAGAAGGCGTGAGCCATTCCAATCGTGCGACTGAAGATACTGCCGATGGGGTACTCCGTACCATCCAGTGTCACCACGGTTGTGTTCAGGCAGTAGGCACCGGGGGTAGCACTTTCGCCATACTCTTCAGTGTAGATTTCGTCATACGTGCCGTGCAGACTGAACTGTGTGCCCTCGCCGGCAGGCATCACATCGGGAGTGGCAGCCACTGCTATGCCCTCCTCGCTCTCGGCTGTAAACCAGACATCGCCTACCACGTTATACTGTGCATCGTAAGTAGCATGGTTGGGCATGGCTATGATGTAAGGAGTGTTGGGTTGTATGCTAGTCTCCGACACGAAACCTTCTGTACCCAGGCTCCGCAGCCAGAAGGGCTTGCCCATGATTGAGTCATTGTTGAATGGTGCAAGGTCTCCCTGCTCCTCGTGATAGATACGTGTGGGCGTGAAGGGCAAGGTAATCGTTTGCCAACCACCTGCTGTTCCGCGACCGCTCTCATACACAGTGCCATCCTCAGTCCGGTTGAAGGTGCGTACATAGCTAATCTTCTTGGCCTTGAAGGGTTTAGCGGCAAAGAAGGGGATGTATTGCTGAGCACCGTTCTGCATGGTAGTGTCCTTCAGCACTATCTCTTCCGCCACACCGTCTACTATGACATTTTGCCACTTGTCATCCACTTCCGTTCCTGCCTTCACATAAAGCAGCGTATTGGGGTGTATGGGGTAAGGCAATGCCTTCTTCAGTGAGGCACTTGAGTTCCACACGATGGAGTTCACCGTGATATAAGGCCCGTAGTAAGAGAAGATGTCATCGGCCTGAGTCACACTCTCGGGAATGGTAACTTGCTGTAAGTTAAAGCAGGCAGCAAAGGTACCTACATCTATTCTGGTTAATGTGTTCGGCAAGGTGATAGATGAAATATCTGATTCATAGAAAGCGAACTGGCCCATCTCTGTCAGCCCACTCTCGAAACTAACAGATGAAAGGTGAGTATCAGTAAAAGCAAAGTCAGAAACCTTCTTCACTGAGAGCGTCAGAGAGCCGGTTTTCTTACTGGGATAGAAGATGATGGTACTCATATCCTTGCTATACAAAGCACCATCCAGAGAAGCATAATTGGGATTCTCGGCAGCCACCTCTACTTCAGTCTGATGACTCCAATAGCCAAAGGCTGAGAAATCCATGTCGGTTACCGAGGCCGGAATAGCGACAGACTGTAAAGACACGCAGTTATTGAAAGCAGAGCCTTCTATCCGTTGTAACCCTTCATTCAAGAATACCTGTCTGATTTTGCTGTTGTCGGTAAAGGCACCATCGGCCACCTTAACTGTTGTGTTAGGCAGATAGACTGTTTCCAGAGGAGCCGTCATGATGGAGAAGAACATCCAGGTACCTATTACATTGTCTTCTGTGTACTGCGGATAGGTGCCGTCCTCATTCACATAATAGGCATCGCCACCGGCCACAATGTTTGCCAGGCACATATCTAAGGTTCTGAGGTTGGTCATGTTACGTATCAGCTTAATGTCTGTACCGTTCAGATTGCCCGCCACGCAAAGCAGGGTGTCGGTGGCAGCATTGTCACCCAACAGTGTGGAGAGCGTTCCGGGAGTCTTTACACAAGCTAGCTCGCGCACCTCTTTAAATCCGGCCCACTGCTCAGAGGCTTCGTAATCATCCTTCAGACCATACTGCACATAGAGTGTGGCATTGGCTTGCGGGTTTTCATAGAAGTTGAAATCATCCGTGTAAGTAGGAAACACATCAGACAGACAATAAACTGCTTTCAGTTTGGAGCGGGTATCCAGAATAGAGCCTCCCACAAAGCTGGAGACATTGCCCAGGTGAATGACTTCCAACTGTGGATTGAGGGCAAAGGCTGCATACTCAACCGTAGTAGCCGTTTCCGGTACATAAACTTCACGCAGAACAGACGATTCTAAATCACCATGAAACATACATTTGGTGATGGTGTCTTTCTTTGTAGGAAGGTCTAAGCCAATATTCCTTGCTGCATAGCTTCCACCCGCCACAATGTTAGCTTTCCGTAAGTCCAGCACCTCCAGCGTAGGAATGTTCAAGAAGCACTGCACATCGTCCCCATTGATGGGACCGCTTACCGTCAGCTTGGTCAGACCGGCAACCGATTCTCCCAGCAGCGTAGCCAGTGTACCGGCCGTCTCCATAAGAATGTCTGCCTCGCCATTGGAAACATCTGCTACGGCCTCTTCTTCTATGTTGATGAAGTTAGACCAGTTTTCTGCCGCACGGTATGCCTCACTTGTACCGGTGGGAACATAGAGCTTACAGTTGGCATAATCCAACTCAAAGAAAGTATTGTCAATATTATAAGGTGTCTTGCTGTTGCAATGTACCTCTGTGATGGAGGTGCAGGCCTGGAAAACATGGCCACCTAATGAAGTCACATTCCCGGGAATGGTTACACGCTTCAAACCTTTGCAATTAAAGAATGCCTGAAGGCCTATCTCTGTACACAAAGGCGGAATAGTTACACTCTCCAACGCATGTAAGGCATTAACAGCCCATTTGTCAATCTTACGCAAGGAGTAAGGCAGTGTCAATTGCTTCAAAGAGCTTACCTGTTCAAATGCTCCCCAGCATAGGGTTGTGACCCCTTCCGGAATAGCATAGCTTTCGGCTGTCAGCCCCATGGGATAGAGCAGCAACTCTCTCATATCCTTTGTGAAAAGAACATTGTCTTGTACCACCAGGTTTGTGCTTGCCTCATCTACTGTAATGGAAGTAATGGGGCACGAAGCAAATACTCTAAGACCCAGTTCTGCCACATTCGCCGGAAAATGCACTGAAGTCAGACCTGTATAGGCAAATGCCTGTTCCTCTAAAGTAACCAATGACTGCGGCAGAGTAACTGATGTCATTCGACAATCTCGAGCTGCACCAACAGCTATACATTTTGTACCTTCAGGAATAGCCAGTACTTCTCTCTCTTTATGAGAAACCAGGTAAAGAGTAGAAAGATCCTTGCTGTAAAGTGAACCGTCGTAAGCTGTGTAATAAGCATTCTCTTCATCCACTGTAAACTCCTGTATGCTATGACTGCTGAGTGTTCCAAAACTCTTTATTGCTTTAGGTAGGTGAAGGGTAGTAATCCTATGACACCCGTTCAGAGCCAACATATCAATAGTTTCCAATGTAGAGGGGAAGGTTATAGATGTTAAACTAGTATAGGCTAAAGCCCCCGTTTCAATAGTCAACAATCCCTCCGGTAGCGTGATGCTATTCAATGTATTTATACTCGCGAAAGCATATTTCCCAATAGAAGTAATGCCCTTGGGAAGCACTATGGATTGCAAAGGTGCTACATACTCTTCATCTGATGTTGGCTTATAAAGCAAGCGTTCGGGAATGTTGTGTCCCGTAGTCTTATACTCTCCATAATAGGCATCTCCTCCGGCTACAATCTCTACATTCAGCATATCCAGCTTGGTGAGGGCAGCCATCTGGCGGATGAAGATAAAGTCTGTACCGTTCAGCTGTCCGGAAAGGGTAAGTTCTGTAATCGTGCTCTTCTTGTCACCGACCAGGGTAGAGAGCGTTCCGGCTGTGGTTACGGTGTAGCTCTCTGCCAGAGCAGGCACTGCAGCCAGCAGCACACAGAGTGCTGCAAGCCACCGTTTGATTGTTCTCATGCTATGTTGTTTCATAATCTGTTCTCCTTTCTTTAGATTTCAGTTTCAGGTGATTCATTGTCTCCCTCTCCCGGTACCGGGTCAATAGGAGTAGTCACTGTCTGCACATCGCCATAGGTGATGCCGGCTTCATTGATGGCATACGGGCGTACATAATAAGTGGTGTTGTGTGTCAGGCTCGCAACAGATACATCCAGTGCCATTTCATCGGTCGGATGCTCTGAGTGATAGTGTGCTTGCTGATGTGAGTCACTATCCTTGTCCGGTGTAGTATTGGTCGTACTCCAGCAGACACCCATCTCTTGAATGAGGCCATTACCGCAGCCCACTGTAGCAGTGAGGCGGAAGCTATTGATGGTCACGTCAGTAACTTCAACATTGGTAAGAGTAGGTGCTGTTATCTGCTTGGTAGTCACCTCTATCACATTGCCGTAACCAATCTTTGTGCCGTTGCGGGCAAACGAGCGAATGTAGTAAGTAGTGGCCGGCTGCAGTTCGCTCAGCATGGCTGTGAATACACCGTTAGCTGTACCCTCGGCCAGTACAAAGCCATCGCTCATGGTCGGCAGTGTGCTGGTGGTGCTGTAGCAGAAGCCACGCTCAACCACGGCAGAGAATCCCTGGCTCAACTGGTTGGCTGATACCATTGCCCACGAACCGCTATAGCTTGTAACCTCTGTTGAGTTAACAACCGGGGCTTCAGAATCCTCGGTGGTGATGTTGGTCTCTGCACCGTAACCGATACCACCGCGACTGATGGCGAAACCGCAAACCAGATAGGTTACACCGGCTTCCAAGCCCTCCACGGTAAGTGTATATTCCTCAGTAGTAGGCTCGTCGAGAATGGTCATAGAGTATTTCTGTGAGTCGGAGCGACGGTAAGCCACACCCATCATAATGACGTCATAACCGCCATCGTCTGTCAGTTGGCAGCTGACGGTAATACTCTGTTCATTCTTATCCAACTCCTTGATGCCGGCCAGCGAAGGAGCATCACTCGCGTTGGTCTTGAAGCTCTTCACCTCACTAGTTACCCGTGTCACACCACTACCGGCATAGAGCTGATAGTAGTAGGTGGTGTTGGGGTCGAGGTTAGAAAGCGTGGTCTCCACGGTTCCGGCAGGAGTACCGCTGAAGCTAATATCTGTGGCATTGGCCAGATTCTCGTACTCGCCATAAGTGAAGCCATACTCCAAAATGTCGCCACCGTTGGAGGTGATGCGTCCTGAGAGCGTGGCCGTCAGGCGGGTAATATTTGTGGCATCGTCCAAAGTAAAGGCTGGAGCAAATGCCTCAGGCTCTGTAAACTTCTCGCAAGCAGATGCCAGCAGCAACAGGGCAGTCAACAAAAGGGTTTGTATCTTTTTCATGTCTATGATTACATGTTATCGGTTAAGACTCTGATTAGGTTCACTAGAAGAGGATACCGACACCGGCTGCCACTTCATTATGCTTGAGGTTTACGGTATGGAAGCCCAGCGTAACAGCAAACTTGCCGAGGCGAAGCACACCACCCAAATCGGCAGCCACGCCGGTTGCGCTGTGGTCTGTGTTCTTAGCCCAGCGGCCATCCACAGTCTCCCAGGCAGAAACAGCACTGCCATAACCGGCGCCCACATAGAGGTAGAGCGGCTTGCTGAGGCGGTAGAGTGCACCACCGGTTACCGACATGCGCGACTTGGCCGTGTTGCCTGTGTAGTAAGGTGTTCCACTTCCGTCGGCCAACACTCCGGCATCGTCGCACTCCAGCTCGGTAGAGGCTGAGCCGAAGTCACTTACAAAGCGTACATAGAAGCCCCACTTCTTCATGAAGCCCACCATACCACCGTAAGAGAGGGTGGAGGGGTGATAGTTAGCCTGTGCAGCAATCAGCACATCCCAAGGCACGCGGGGCTTGATGGTGGAAATCAGCTGGAAGGTAACGCTCTCGGTCTGTCCGGCCGACACGGTCAGGGTGGTGTCGATGGGGAAGTACATCTCCTTCTCTACACGCACATTATAGGTACGGGCTGCCATGCGGTCGCTGCGGTAGGGGGTAGAGCCTACTTCCACACTGTCGACATACACCTTGGCACCCTGTTCCGGCAATGAGAACAGCTCCATGTAACCAAACTTGGGTTTCAGCACCACGTTCATAATCTTCTGTTCGTCGCCCAGCTTCACCACACCGGCATCCGGCTGGTACATGGGTGCTTCCACGCGATAGGTATGCTCTCCCTTCTTCATGGTTGCACTGAAGAAACCATTCTCCACCGGCATCAGTTCGTCATCAATATAGATGTTGGCATTAGAGGGTTCGGGACGCATCACCAAGAGCTGCATGTTATCTTCCACTACCGGCTTGTCTGTATGCTCGCCGGTATTGAGCACCATCTCATAGGTAGTTCCCTTATCCACAATCTCAGGATAGAAGTAGTTGCGAATGATGCCAAGCGTTTCGTGCATGACTGAGATGCGTCGTGCACCGCGGGGCACATAGAGCCAGATTTCCCCCGGCTTGTTCTCACGCGCCACAATGCCTAGAGCATCCGACTCAAAATAGAGGTCTTTCACGCTGGTCACAATACGGATAAGTGCACAAATCTCACCGTTCTGGTCGCGACGGGGAGCCGTCACACGCGCCGTGATGTCCGTCTCCATCCGGTTGAACGATGCTACGGTCATCTTGTTTTGTTGCGCAACAGCTTCTGTCTGAGGCAACAATGCCAGCAGCAAAAGCGGCAACAAGAGTAGTCGTCAGGGAGTAATGTTTCTCATTATTATAAAGGTTAAGTTGTTTGCCTCCTAAACAGGTTTTGTAAGTTTTACCCTCCCATCGGGAAGAGCAAAGGTACAAGAGGCCGGTAACAGTATGCCGCATACCCGCCACAAAACTAGCGAAAAAAACTATCACTCCATCCAAACATTGTCCTCTTTTTCTTTTAAGAACTGCTTTTATTTGCTTTGACATCAGTTCAATAAATGGTCTGAGTAGTCCTTAAAGTCTATTTACCCCTTTCTGAAGCCCTTTCCACTCCCTACCACCTCCCTTATTCATACCTTATAGCTTTGGTATTGCTTCGATATTTATTCGATAAAGTGCTGATATTCCTAATAGATATCATAGGAATATCGAAGCAGAACCGAATGTGTAATGGCGATGGTATAGACTTGATTTAGCGATGGAACAAAATTATCCCCTCTCATTCCCTTTCTTCTCACAGAAAGCGTTATCTTTGCAACACTATTCAACAAGAGCATGGCACAAGGGTCTAAACAGATACAAACACAGGCGCAACAGCAGACGTTGATGCTGTCGCCGCAGCAAATCCTGGTAGTGAAGCTATTGGAGCTGCCTGCTGTGGAGCTGGAAGACCGTGTGCGTGCTGAGTTGCTGGAGAATCCTGCCCTGGAAGAGGGACGAGAGGAGAGTCCGACGGAAGAGAACAACGAGCCAGAGGAAGAGACTATCAGTCAGGAGGATGGCGGAGATACTGCATACGACAGTCTCAGCGACTACCTGAATGAGGATGACATTCCGGACTACAAGTTGCAGGAGCGAAACCGCAGTCGCGACGAGCAGGCGGAGGAGATTCCTTTCTCGGCGGCTACCTCTTTCTATGAGACACTGAAGGAGCAACTGGCAGAACAGCCACTGAATGAGCATCAGCGTCAACTGGCTGAGTATCTGATAGGCTCGCTGGACGATGACGGACTGTTGCGTAAACCGCTGGAAACCATTGCAGACGAGTTGGCCATCTACAGCGGTATAGAGTGCAACGTGCAGGAGCTGGAAGAGATGTTGAAACTTATCCAGGACTTCGACCCGGCCGGACTGGGGGCACGTGACCTTCAGGAGTGCCTCTTGCTGCAGGTGGAACGCAAGTTGTCACAACAGCCGGAAGAGCGAGTGCTGCAACTGGCAGAAGCCATTTTGAAAGAGTGCTTCCTTGAGTTTACCCGCAAGCATTGGGAGAAGATAGAACGTCGGCTGGAGCTGAGTGAGGAGGAGTGTAGGGAGGCTGTGAAAGAGATTTGCCGACTGAACCCTCGTCCCGGAGCCTCGCTGGGAGAGACCATCGGGAAGAACACGCAACAGATTGTGCCAGACTTCTTGGTGGAGACGTATGACGACGGCACCATTACCTTGTCGCTAAACAATCCGGGCATGCCGCAACTACGCATCAGTCGGGAGTTTGCCACGCTGGCAGAGGAGCATCTAAACAACCGGGCCAACCAATCCAAGGAGTCAAAAGAAGCACTACTTTTCCTGAAACAGAAGCTGGACGCCGCGCAAGGCTTTATTGCCGCCATCAAGCAACGGCAGCAAACACTGACCACCACCATGCAGGCCATAATCAACCTGCAACGCCCTTTCTTCCTGGAGGGAGACGAGTCACTGATTCGTCCCATGATATTAAAAGATGTGGCTGAGGCTACAGGGCTGGACATCTCCACCGTGTCGCGCGTCAGCAATAGTAAATATGTACAGACCAACTTTGGCGTCTACCCATTGAAGTTCTTCTTTGGCGAGGCCTACACCAATCCGGAGGGAGAAGAGCTGTCGGTAAGACAGATTCATGCCGTGCTGGAGGAGTGCATTGCCAATGAGGATAAGAAGAACCCGTTGACCGATGAAGAGTTGACAGAGCTGCTGAAGAAGAAAGGCTTCCCCATGGCACGACGCACAGTGGCCAAGTACAGACAACAGTTGAACATTCCCGTAGCCCGACTACGTAAGTAATAATCCCGCAAGAGATGAAAGAGGAGCACCTACATTCCACAGAGCAACTGGTATCAGAGCAGAGCCTGATCAGGATGGCACGGATAGTATCGGCAGTCTTTACACCGGTTACCATCCCGTTTCTGGCCTTTGGCATTCTGTTTCTGTTCTCATACCTGCGCCTGCTGCCCTACCAGTACAAGCTGATTGTGATGGGGGTAGTCTTCTGTTTCACCATCCTGATGCCCCTGTTTACCATTCACACTTATAAGCGTATCAATGGCCTGAGTCGCGATGAGATGGCTGAGCGTAAGCATCGCTATGCCTCTCTGATACTGACACTTATCGGCTACATCTTCTGCCTGATTATGATGCACCGCATGAATCTTCCCTATTACATGAATGGCATCATCATCTGTGCACTGCTGATGATTCTGGGCTGCACGGTGTGTAACCTGAAGTGGAGAGTGAGTGAACACATGGCCGGAGCGGGCGCCATCATTGGCGGACTGGTTGCCTTCAGCACGCTGCTCAGTTACAATCCGCTCTGGTGGCTCACGCTGTTTATCCTGATTGCAGGTACGCTGGGCACGGCACGTATTATCCTGGGGCATCATACATTAGGTGAGGTGATAGGAGGCTTTGTAGTAGGATTGCTCTGCTCACTGCTGGTATTGCATCCGCTGAGCAACTTCTTCCTCTTTAAATTCATCATTCACCTGATTGCACCCTAAAGAGGTAATAAAGAAGAGATTTAAACGTTATATTAGTATAAACCCTTAAAATTAAAGTATCATGAAATTCCCAACAGACGTAAAGTACACTAAGGAACATGAATGGATCAAGATGGATGGCGACGTTGCCATTGTAGGTATCACAGACTATGCTCAAGAGCAACTGGGCGACATCGTATTCGTTGACATCCAGACCGAAGGTGAAACATTGGCTGCTGAAGAGGCCTTCGGCACCATTGAAGTGGTAAAAACAATCAGTGACTTGTTCATGCCTGTGGCAGGTGAAGTACTGGAGCAAAATGAAGCATTGGCTGACCAACCGGAACTTGTCAACCAAGACCCGTATGGCGAGGGCTGGCTCATCAAGGTAAAGCCTGCTGCTGATGCCGACTTCGACTCACTGCTGGACGCAGAAGCATACAAGGCACTGGTGAATGAGTAATAAAGAATTTTTTAATTATGAGTTTTGAATTTTGAATTATGAATGGCTGTTCGGGAGCATTACTGTCACAAACTTCATTCATAATTCAAAATTCATAATTCAAAATTCATAAGACTATGACCCCAATCGTCAGCATTATCATGGGTAGTACCAGCGACCTCCCTGTTATGGAGAAAGCTGCCCAGCTGCTCAACGACATGCACGTACCGTTTGAAATGAATGCCCTCTCGGCTCACCGCACACCAGAGGCCGTGGAAGCCTTTGCCAAAGGAGCCAAAGAGCGTGGCATTAAAGTGATTATCGCCGCTGCCGGCATGGCCGCTGCCCTGCCCGGAGTGATTGCAGCCAGTACCACACTTCCCGTTATCGGGGTGCCCATCAAGGGTTCTGTACTCGACGGCGTGGATGCGCTCTACTCCATCCTGCAGATGCCTCCCGGCATACCTGTTGCCACTGTCGCCATCAATGGCGCCATGAATGCAGCCATCCTCGCCATCCAGATGTTGGCGTTGGGAGATAGTACTTTGGCAGAGAACTTCGCCGCTTACAAAGAGGGGCTGAAGAAGAAAATCGTGAAAGCAAACGAAGAGCTGAAAGAAGTGAAATACGAATATAAAACTAACTGAAGCATAGGCAGTTAAAGAGACTATCGCTACATCAGTAGACTCTTTAACTCCTTCACAAATATCCATAATTCTAACTTAACCGACCGTGGATTTATTCAACTACAGCCGCCGAGAGACATCGGAAGTAAACATTGGCATCACCCCACTGGGAGGAGAGCATCCTATACGTCTGCAAAGCATGACCAACACAGCCACCCAAGACACAGCAGGAAGTGTGGCACAAGTAAAACGCATTGTAGACGCCGGAGGAGAGTATGTCCGCCTCACTGCCCAAGGAGTAAAAGAGGCCGAAAACCTGATGAACATCAATGCCGCCCTGCGTGAAGAGGGCTACATGGTACCCCTGGTAGCCGACATCCATTTCAACCCGCGCGTGGCAGATGTGGCAGCCCTCTATGTGGAAAAGGTGCGCATCAATCCGGGCAACTATGTGGATGCTGCCCGCACCTTTAAACACCTGGAGTACACCGATGAAGAGTATGCGCTGGAGTTGCAAAAGATACGCGACCGCTTCGTCCCCTTCCTCAACATCTGTAAAGAGAATCACACAGCCATCCGCATTGGCGTAAACCACGGTTCCCTCTCCGACCGCATCATGTCGCGCTATGGCGACACGCCGGAGGGCATGGTTGAGTCGTGCATGGAGTTTCTCCGCATCTGCGTGGAGGAGCAGTTCAGCGATGTGGTTATCTCCATCAAAGCCTCTAACACGGTAGTGATGGTAAAGACAGTCAGGCTGTTAGCTGCCGTGATGGAGAAAGAGGGTATGCACTTCCCCCTCCACTTGGGAGTGACAGAGGCCGGCGATGGAGAAGACGGTCGCATCAAATCAGCCCTGGGCATCGGTGCACTGCTGGCCGACGGATTGGGTGATACCATCCGGGTGTCACTCAGCGAAGAACCGGAAGCCGAGATTCCCGTGGCAAAGAAACTAGTAGAATACATTTTAAAGAGACAGGAACACCCGTATATCCCCGGAGCCGTGGCGCCGGAGTTTAACTACTTGTCACCAGTTCGGCGTGGGTCTATGCGTGTGGGCAACATTGGCGGAGAGAGCCTGCCGGTGGTTATTGCCGCACGACTAGATGGTGATGGAGAGTTCAACCCGCAGCTCTTGCCCGACTACGTATATACGGGGCGTTCCTTTCTTCAGAATAATACATACAACATTCCCTGCATTGTGGATGCTGACGTATGGGACGGTACAGCCAACAGCTACCCGGTGTTCAAGGCCGACCAGCTCTGTTTCATGGGCATGTGTCCCGCACCGCAGAAGTTTCTCTTCATCACTTACATGGGGCTGAACGATGAGGTATTAGCCTGCCTGAAACAACATCCCGAGGTGGTACTGATTGCACAAAGCAACCACCCCAACCGACTGGGTGAGCAGCGTGCTTTGGCTCACCAGCTGATGTGCGAGGGGTTGAAGAATCCTATCGTCTTCTTCCAACACTATGCAGAAACTTCTGTAGAAGAGCTTCAGATAAAGGCGGCTGCCGACATGGGTGCCTTGGTGTTCGACGGGCTGGTAGATGGCGTATTCCTCTACAACCAGATTCCCGACATTCCCGCCACAGCTACCGACGCCATTGCTTTCGGCATTCTGCAAGCCGGCCGTCTGCGCACCAGCAAGACAGAGTACATCTCCTGCCCGGGTTGTGGACGTACACTGTATGACCTGCAAAGTACCATAGCTCGCATCAAGGCAGCAACCGGACATCTTAAAGGGTTGAAAATCGGCATCATGGGATGCATAGTAAATGGCCCCGGTGAGATGGCTGATGCCGATTACGGTTATGTGGGAGCCGGTCGGGGAAAAATCAGTCTCTACAAGAAGAAGGAGTGCATCGAAAAGAACATTCCGGAAGAGGAAGCTGTGGAACGATTGATAGAACTCATCAAAGAAAACGGCGACTGGAAAGAGTGCTAACACCCCGTTTGTTCCGCACTTGTGTGGAGCGTATTCCACACAAGTACGGAGCACGCTCCACACAAGTGTCCCGTTTACTCCACACAAGTGTGGAATAAACAGGATTTAAACAACTGATAATCAGCACACATTTAAAGACTCTAATTCACATGAAAATCACTACTGCATCTCTCTTTTCTCTCCTCTTTTGTTGCCTTACTATACAGGCACAGCAGACACCTCTTTTCCAATCCATCCGTACCACCGTACATACTCCCGTGCAGAAAGATAGTGTTTGGGAGGGTGGCACCATTCTGGATGAAGTAACCTTTACCCGATTCGACGCCAAGGGAAGAATCATTGCCGACAACTGCATGAAGCCGGATGGTACACCAGTCGGAAAGATGATTTCACGTTATGATAATCAGGATCGTATCTGTCAGCAGATTCGCCTGACCGAGCAAAACGGGGCTGAAAGCATTGACCACTTTCTGTATGATGAGCGCAACTTGGTTGTGGGGATAGTGACTATCGGGAAGGTTGGAGATACGTTGCGAGTGAACCTAGCAAGTTATGATGAGAAGGGACGCTTTATCAAGCTATTTCACAACAACAAGAAAGGGGGCTATATCAGCATAACAGAATTTATCTATCGCCCTGACGGGAAGATAGAGTCACACTCGGGAAGAACTACAAGCGGTAATCCTCGTGATATCCAATTCAAGAAACGCATACTACCGAAAGGAGATTCTGTTATTCCCCTGAGAGCCAACCCGACTCCTCACACCAAATATTTAATGAAGTGGGGAAATGAAATTCATGACCAAAACCGAACAGTTATCACCCGTCGAGACAAGCATGGAAACTGGACACAGATGTTGGAGTACAACGGCAACGCGGCTACCCCCTCTTTTGTCATAGAACGTGCCATCAGTTACCAAAATGAGGAGCACACTTACACACCTCTGCTACTCAACGGTCAACCGAAACAAGTAAAGCAAACGGTCTACAAACCCATCCTATCCGGCAAAGACCAGTACTTCAGAGGTGATAAGATAGCGGATGTTTCCTCTTTTGAGTTCGACACAGAGGGAAGAAAAGTCTCAGAGAGCCTCATCAAAGAGGGAAAGATTGTCGGGAAGATTCTCTACACCTATAATAATAATGGAGAACCGTCAATTGCTACTCACCAGGATAATCAGGGAAAGGTTATAAAAATGGGTAAGTACAGCTACTCGAAAGAGGGAGAGCTGAGACGCATCACGTGGTACGATGCACAGAACAGGGCTACAGCCATAGACCTGTTTCGGTATGATGTGGAGGGAAATCTTGTTCACGAACAAGGCAACCGAGCAGACGGCACAAAGTATAAGGAGTACCGATACCTCTATAACTCCTACGGACAGCGTGTGGCACGCGAAGTTATCCTCTCGCCCGAGGGTGAGGAACCGGTACACTCCTGCCTCTACTCATGGAATCTGCAGGGACGACTTGTAAGCGAAGAGTATTTTCTGCTTCCAAGTACCGACCGCCATCTCTACACCTATCGTTACAATAAGAGTGGCGAACTGATTGGAGGCAGTGAACAGAAGAGTGGCGAGGAGGAAGTAAAGTACACTTATAAGTTTCATCGCGATGAGCAGAAGAATTGGCGTGTCCGCATCAAGTATGTGAACGACACTGCCGTGACTTACGAAGAGCGCGACTACATTTATCACTAAGACAAACAAGCATGAAAACTGTGAGACAATGGTTTTTGGATCTGTTCCGACTTCTCTTCCCTCCCCAGTGTGTGGCCTGCGGCATGATGCTGGAAGAGGATGAAGAGTGCCTTTGCAAGCTATGTTTGGAGACCTTGCCTCGCACTCAGCTTCATCTCATCAAGCATAACTATCTGGAAGTCATGCTACGGGCACGCTTCCCATTACAACGCATTACCGCCTTCTTCTATCACAAAAAGGAGAAACGGTTTGACCACCTGATACACCAGATTAAGTATAATGGTAGAAAAGATGCCGGCATCTATATGGGTAAACTAATGGCTGAAGAGTTGGGAAAGGATGGTTTCTTCAAAGGGGTAGAGGTAATAGTACCCGTACCGCTTCACCCTCACCGCCAGCGCAAACGTGGTTATAATCAGAGTGACTGCCTTGCTCAAGGAATCAGTATTGTAACAGGAATACCAGTAGACACAACCTCACTGATTCGCAGTGCCGATAACCAAACACAGGTACACCAATCGCGCCTGGAGCGTCTGCGAAATGTGAAAGGAATCTTTCGCCTCACTCGTCCCGAGGCTTTCACCGGCAAGCACATCCTGCTTGTGGATGATGTTCTAACCACAGGCTCCACCATCAGCGCCTGTGCCGAAGCCTTTCACGAAGTGGAAGATATTCACATCAGCGTCCTCACCCTGTCGGCCGTAGACAGGCACTGACCCGCATTACAGAGTATAGAAAGCAAAAGAGGTTCGCCAAAATGACGAACCTCTTTGCTCTTCCTCTTGGACTTGAACCAAGGACCCTCTGATTAACAGTCAGATGCTCTAACCGACTGAGCTAAGGAAGAATGTTGCATTTAAGTTTCTCTTCGCTCTTCCTCTTGGACTTGAACCAAGGACCCTCTGATTAACAGTCAGATGCTCTAACCGACTGAGCTAAGGAAGAATGTTGCTTTTCCTTAAATGCGGTGCAAAAGTAATAGGATATTTTGAAATATGCAATATCTTTGCAAAAAAAATATCGAAAATGGATAAAATAATAGGTTTAGGCAACGCACTGACAGATGTATTGGTTCCGCTGGAGAATGACGAAATACTGACTCTTCTGCAATTACCCAAAGGAAGCATGACGTTTGTTGATGAAGATAAACTACAAACAATCAATCGGTTATTCACACAGATGACCACCCATCGGGTAACAGGAGGCTCGGCGGGCAATGCTATGCGTGCCGTAGCAGAGCTGGGAGGAGCAGTCGGATTCATCGGGAAGGTGGGAAACGATGCGTATGGAGAATTCTATCGCACTGCACTTCTGAAACGAGGAATAGCTACCTGTTTGCTGACCTCATCTGAGCAACCATCCGGCATAGCAGCCACCTTTATCACTCCTGACGGGGAGCGTACGTTTGCCGACCACCTGGGAGCAGCAGCCACCTTGCGTGCCTCTGACCTATCGCCTGAGATGTTCCAAGGGTACACCTATTTATTTATTGAAGGCTATTTGGTGCAAGACCATGAAATGATTCTGCAGGCTATCCGACTGGCTAAAGAGGCCGGAGTGCAAATCTGCATGGACTTGTCGAGCTATAACGTAGTGAACGAAGAACACGCTTTCTTCACTATGTTGGTGAACAACTACGTGGACATTGTGTTTGCCAATGAAGAAGAGGCACGTGCCTTTACCGGAGGGAAAGCTCCCCAGGAGGCTATTGCAGAGATTGCTACCCTGTGCAACATAGCTGTAGTAAAGACTGGAGCGTCCGGTTCCATCATCCGCAAGGGTACAGAAGAGATACATGTGTCAGCCCTGCCGGTAAAAAAGGTGGTGGACACAACAGGGGCAGGAGACTTCTATGCCGCAGGCTTCCTCTACGGACTGACATGTGGTTATCCACTGGAGACGTGCGGGCGCATCGGTTCACTACTGGCTTCGGAAGTGATTCAGGTGATTGGAACAGAGTTGCCAAGTGAGCGTTGGCAAGCGATAAAGAGTGTAAACTTTTAAGTTTTTGAGTTTATAAGTTTGTTAGAAATGAAGATTCGTAAGTTATATTGGATGTTACCACTGGTATTGGTGGGCGTATTATTGGTTGCCTTTCAGAGTGAAGACGGCCGGAGTTTCCGCATTGCAAAGAACCTAGACATATTTAACTCTATTGTTAAGGAGCTGGACTTGTTCTATGTAGACACACTAGACCCGGACAAAAGCATCAAGCAGGGTATTGATGCCATGCTGTATGCACTAGACCCCTACACAGAATATTATCCGGAAGACAACAGCAGTGAGTTGGAACAAATGCTGCATAACTCTTACGGTGGCATTGGTTCTATCATCACCTGGAACGACAAGCTGAAACGTTCCATGATTTCAGAACCTTACGAAGGGATGCCGGCTGCGACGGTAGGACTAAAAGTCGGAGACATCTTGATGGAGATAGACGGGGAAGACCTCATGGGGAAAGACAATCAGAAAGTAAGCGAGATGTTGCGCGGACAGGTAGGAACAAGCTTCAAGCTGAAGGTTCAACGTCCGGGAACAGAACAGCCACTGGAGTTCGACATTGTACGCCGCAGCATCCAGTTGCCTATCATTCCCTATTACGATGTCTTGGATAACCACATCGGTTACATCAATCTGAGTACCTTTTCCGGTAATCCGTCTAAAGAGTTCAAGCAGGCTTTCCTTGATTTAAAGAAGCGTGGCATCACCTCTCTTATTATTGACTTGCGCAACAACGGTGGCGGACTGCTGGATGAGGCAGTAGAAATTGCCAACTTCTTTGTTCCTCGCGGTAAGACTTTGGTTACAACCAAAGGCAAGGTAAAGCAGGCAGAAGGCACCTATAAGACGTTGCGAGAACCTCTCGATTTGGAGATTCCACTTGCCGTGCTGGTAAACAACGGAACAGCCAGCAGTTCAGAGATTCTGGCCGGCTCGCTACAAGACCTGGATCGTGCTGTAATCATTGGCAACCGAACGTTTGGTAAAGGACTGGTACAGACCACACGTCCATTGCCTTATGGAGGAACCATCAAATTGACAACTTCCAAATACTATATTCCCAGCGGTCGCTGTGTTCAGGCCATTGACTACAAGCACAGGAATGAAGATGGCAGTGTAGGGCGCATACCGGATAGTCTGACTACCGTATTCCATACTGCAGCCGGTCGTGAGGTGCGCGATGGCGGAGGCGTAACTCCCGACATCACCGTGAAGCCTGAGCGTATGCCCAACATTCTCTTCTATCTGCTCAACGACAATGTCATCTTCGACTATGCCACTCAGTACTGCTTACTCCACCCCACCATTGCAGAAGCTAAAGAGTTCAAAGTTACCGATGCTGATTATGAAGCATTCAAGGAGATGGTGCGTCAGCGCGATTTTAAGTATGACCAACAGACAGCTAAAGTCTTGAAGAATCTGAAAGAGATGGCCGAGTTTGAAGGTTATCTGGAGAATGCCTCAGAAGAGATTGCGGCCTTAGAGAAAAAGTTAAGCCACAACTTAGACCGTGACCTGGATCACTTCAAGCCGCAAATCAAAGAGATGATTGCACTTGAGATTGCCAAACGATACTATTACCAACGTGGTGCCATCATTGAGCAACTGAAGAACGACCCGGACTTAAACGAGGCACTCAAGATACTCAATGCACCGGCTGATTACCAAAAGATGCTGAGTGCACCGGTAAAGGTTAGCAAGTAACACACGCTCCATCAGGATAAGTTTTCCATCTCTCTGTTGCACAATGATGTTTAAAACACTAACTTTGTGCACGAAACTTCATGTCATTCAGTGGCATGAGCAGATTGCAAAAGTCAGACGTATGAACAAAATCATTTACGCTATATTGTTTGCCCTAGGTTACACGGTATCACTGTTGCCTCTACGGGTACTCTATCTCTTGTCCGACCTTTCTTATTATCCTTTCTATTACCTTATTCGTTACCGACGCAACGTAGTACGCCAGAATCTAGTGGAGTGCTTCCCTGAAAAGTCGGAAGCTGAGATTATCGGTATCGAGCGTAACTTTTACCACTTCCTCTGTGACTATTTTGCTGAGACAATCAAGCTATTCTCTATGAGTCGGCGTGAGATTCAACGTCGCATGACCTTCAGCGGCCTGGATAAGGTTAAGGAGATTCTGAAGACACAAGATGTTGTTCTCTACATGGGACACTACTGCAACTGGGAGTGGGTAACCTCTTTCCCATTGCACATGCAGGATGTAGATGTAGTTTCCGGACAAATCTACCACCGCCTGCGTAACGAAGTGTCCGACCGTCTGTTCCTACACATGCGTAGCCGTTACGATGCTACCAGCATAGAGATGCACC
Source organism: Bacteroides sp. (assembly GCA_017621035.1). Taxonomy (GTDB): domain Bacteria; phylum Bacteroidota; class Bacteroidia; order Bacteroidales; family Bacteroidaceae; genus Bacteroides. The sequence goes on from JAGATY010000085.1 coordinate 20,981, forward strand.
GCGCCCTGCGCCGACTGGTAAGCATGAAGAAAGAGAAGAAACGTTTCATTGTTGGCTTCATCACTGACCAAGGTCCCAAGTGGTGGAACTATGTCAAGATGTGGACACCTTTCTTAAACCATCAAACATCCTTCATCGTAGGAGCAGAAGGTATAGCCAAGATTACCGATGCTGCTGTAGTCTATCTAGATATGCAGCGGGTAAAACGCGGACACTATCATGGTGAATTTATCCTACTGACCGAACACCCCAAACAAATGCCCGACTATGAAATCACTGTGGCCTATGCCAACATGCTGGAGGCCTCCATTCGTCGTGCTCCACAATACTGGCTCTGGAGCCACAAACGCTGGAAACGTACCTACGAGGAGTATCTGCAGCGGGTGAAAGAGGGGCTGATGTAATTCCAACAATCAAAGCGAACGTATGAAATTCAGAATAAAGATTGGCGATGGCTTTGACCATCTGCACACAAATATAGAAGAAATTCCTGCTCGGTTTGAATCTGAGGGGCACACCATTCATGCCGGCCGTAATGTAATAAAGGTGATGGAAATCAACGGTATGGAGGTTAACGTAAAGCGTTACCGTATTCCTTCTCTCTTTAATAAAATAGTCTACACGGTTTTGCGTAAGTCCAAAGGATTGCGTGCTTTCCTCTATCCTAGTATTCTTCTAGAGAAAGGTTTTGAAACCCCACGTCCCATAGCCTACATCGAGGAGCGTAAAAACGGTTTGATTCATTACTCTTATTTTGTCAGTACCCAGTGTCCCTATACACGAAACTTCTATGAATTTGGCGATGCCGACATCAACGATTGCAAAGATGTTGTAGAGGCTTTTGCACGTTACACAGCTCGGTTACATGAAAACGGTATCTTGCATCACGACTACTCCCCCGGTAATATCCTATTTGAAAAGCAGGAAGGCGAATACCATTTCTCACTAATAGACATTAACCGCATGTCTTTCTGCAAAGTAAACATTAAGAAAGGATGCGCTAACTTTGCTCGTCTATGGGGGCAAAAAGCTTTCTTCATTCATTTGGCAAGAACCTATGCCCAAGCACGTGGTGCTGACGAATCTTTCTGTATAGAGTATCTTCTCCAACAGCGTAGTAAATTCTGGTCACGTTACCGTAAGCGACACGAATTAAAGTTCAATCTGGAGTTATAATATCGTCTCTTGAGATTGCCGGTATATTACAAAAGGATTCACTACATTCCCGGTCTTCAATGAGCACAGTTGCCTGATGCAGAAATTACTGCTTCTCCACTTTAGCAGCAGAGCTCCAAGCAGTGGCACGACTACAGTGAGCGATGTAGTACGCTTCCTCCTCCGACAAAGCCTTTGAGTCCATGTACCACGGCAAGTGTTTTAACCGGTAAGGGGCTGCTGTACGATAGGCCTCCACAGCCCTGCTACGACTCAGACCTACACGGGGGCGATACAAAGCAAATGTTGTATCAACAGGAGCACGAAACAGAGAGTCCTCATTCTCCTCTTTGTAGAAACGACTCTCCCACTCTATCACTTTACTCTTCTGAGCATAACAATCAGGCAAATCATCAATGCGTAACGAAAGCCCGATTTTAGCTGCACACTTATACTTATCTTTCAAGAGATGCAACAATCGGTCAACCACATCATCGGGACAAGCCTCATCCAGCACAACATCCGAATCCGTATAAATATAGTAATCCTTGCAGAAGCGGTGTCTTACGTCCGATGCTTTCCACAAAGCCTTAAAGCCAACATTTCGGTGCAAATAGATTACCTCATAAGGTGTCTGCTTGTAGTAGTCGAGCAAAGGAGGATAAGTACTGTCGTTATCCAAAATATAAATATTGCGAAGCCCTCTCTTTTCCAACGAGGCAATAAGCTGCCGGAGGGTTGTCAAGCGATTGAAGTTATTGATAACGATAGGAATATCCTTGCCCGACTCGATATGTGAAGGACTCATAAGTTCCAACAGACGAAACCAATAAGCCTTCAATCTCGCACTACAGCTCTTTAGCAAAGGAACTTTGCACGCCCCCACCCCAAAGATAATGGGGAACCAAAACTTCTTCATCCGCTTTTTGTACCAAGAGTGACAACCGAAAGGAAGTGTCCCACCGGTCTGTTTATAGCAATAGGCCGGGTGCTTATCAAAACTGAAGTAGAAAGCCTCCTTGTAATCAGGATAAGTAAAGTTCATGCCGTGCTGGTTTACCTCTATGGAGAAGAAGACATCCTCATTATAAAGATGGTGACCGGGATGTTGAAGATACTCTTGTACCACCTCTTTCAGTTGTTGAGTTGCCCGCAGATGTGCACTAACCTTGCGTAACGACAGCCCGCCATTACCCACTTTATTGGCCGTAACCTGTGAGTTAGGCCGATGCAACAACCTGCAATACTGACGCTTTACCCAAGAAGCCAACCGAAACAACGGGAAGTCATAAATGGGACGGCGAGGCCAAGGAGCACCCACATAGTCATACCCCTTGCTGCACCACTCTTTCAGTTCATCCCGAAAAATGAAAGCATCCAGCTGGCAAATCAAGATATACTCGCAGTCAGAGAAACGCTCGTAAAACTCCGGCGACATCATCAACCTGTTATACCCCCGAATACCCCGGAAGTACTCGTCATCAAACGCCTCTACCTCCAGTTTAGGGAACCTCTCCAACAGACCGGACAAATCCAGGCTTCTAGGCTTCACCACCACCAATGGATAGTTCTGCAACAGCTGATAGTTACGGCATAACGATACCTCCTCAAAGCCTTTCAGCTCAGTACTATAGATAGGAATCACTACTTTTACGGGAGTTGGTGCAGTCATAGAAGAATCAAATAGAGCGATTAGACATATTTCTTAAAGATGGTTAGCACTCAACAATCCACTTCTCAATATTCTTCAATTTCTGTGAGAAGTTAATGCCAATCTTGAACAGTTGGCGTGAGTCTGTGGCAAAAGGCTGATCGTATTGCTTCTCGTTTATCTGTTGCAAGGCTTCCTCTGCAGAACCATCCAGCTTAAACTCCATCACGTAGATGTATTTGTCGGTCTGAATGAGAAGGTCTATGCGCCCACGGTTAGTATGGTATTCTGCTTTCACATAGAATCCCAGCAGCTTGGCTACAATGAACAGTACATTCTGGTAATGCACCTCCAAGTCACGAGCCAACTCATAAGGGGTATCAGCAAAGAAGCTTTGCAGGCGCTGAAGGAACTCTTCTATACGACCATTTCTCACGGCAAGGACAAAGTTTTGAATTTCAAAACCGGTTTTAGCCTCTTGCACCGGAGCATAATAGGGCAACAAGAATCTCACAAAACCGCTTTCCACCTCCTTATTGGGAAAACCTAGTTTGTATGTCTGAAATTCTTCATCATACCCTTTTATCGTCAAATATCCACTCTGATAAATCACAGGGATAGGGTTGGTGGAGGCAGAGTCAATGCTGTTCAAGACATCCTTAGTCACCACCTCGTTGGCCATCTCATTCAGTTCATAATGATGCAGTTGCAACAGCTTGACCAGATAAGTGGGAGTGCCGGTGGCAAACCAGTAGTTGTCTAGCTTTTGAGAGGCGAATGTATTAAGCAAACTGTAAGGATTATAAATACCCACACTATTCTCGCAGAAGTGATAGCCATCATAACGGTCGCGTATTTCAGCACACATCTTTTCGTAACAGACTTTATATTTGTCTGCCAAGCCGTGCAACTCTTCCTCAAAATAGTGATAGAGTTCCTTTTCTGTAATCCCGCAAAGTTCAACGTACTGTTCCCACATGGAGATGTCAATGACATTATTCAAGTCACTGAACACACTTACCTTGCCAAACTTGGTTACTCCGGTCAACAGAGCAAACTTAATGCAGCCATCTGTTGACTTCAGGGCACCATAGAAGGCTTTCAGCGTATTGCGATAAGAGGTTTGTAACTCCTCGTTGCCAATGGCCTGCAACATGGGCTTGTCGTACTCATCCACTAAAATCACAACCAGTTCACCAGTCTTTTCATAAGCACGCTGGATGATGCCTTGGAAACGAAGAGGAAGAGTTCGTTCAGTCTCTTGCCTGCCATAAAGCATTTCCCATTTGGCTAACGTATCATCCAACAAGTATTCCAACGCCTCCGGTGAGTCATACTTCTGTGTATTTAAGTCCAGATGAAGAACCGGATGTTTCTTCCAATCCTTCTCCAACTTCTCTATAGCCAGTCCTTCAAACAGTTCTTTCTTGCCTTGAAAGTAAGCTTCCAGGGTGGATATGAGCAAACTTTTACCAAATCGGCGGGGACGACTCAAAAAGTAATAACTTCCTGTTGTTGCTAGCCGATAAACCAATGCTGTCTTATCTATGTAACAGTAGTTACTTTTGCGCAACTTCTCAAAATTCTGTATGCCAATGGGATAAATTCTGTTACTCATAGCTCTTCAAAAGAATTATTGCTGCAAAAATAACGAACCGAAACAGAAGTTGCAAGTAAACAGGGAAGATTTATGCTGACCGGTAACGCTAGGCTTATTCAAAAGTTGCTTCTGGTAGAAAATAAAGTTTCTCTTCCCCTATTACAAAACTCTTTTCATCAAGATATAAAACTTAATCAGCGCCACTGTTTCGTGAAACAGTGGCGGCGTTTCACGAAACAGTGGCGCTGATTGGTGAAACGGCGGCGCTGATTAAGTTTTATATCCTTATCTTCCGGCTTTTCTTCCCTAAGTGGAGAAAGTTTATTTCCTAAGCGGAAGAGTTTTATTACGTACCTACCCCACCGGCACAATAGGTATTAGAGGATTTTGGCTTTTGATACATCTCTTTCCAACGTGCATATCGCCCGAAGCAATGTCTTGCCAGTCGTTGGAGTGTATTATTTGTACCCTTTCGCCAAGACCCTAACCTATATTAACCTGAATTCGGCATAAGGTCTGAAAGACCATCTTATATCGAATTCAAGTTATTAAAGAAGATGGTTGAATAGTCTAAATCCAGAACTTGTCTGTCTCTCGTTCAATGGTTACTTCAGAAGAGCAATCTTTGAGCATGTCATATATCTTGCTTGCATACACTACATCATGAAGCCCAAGCCCAATATTGTAGCTCAATATGCGTTCTTCGCCAGACTCACGTCCCTTTATTTTTCCTGAAATAGCATCTTGAATCTCTCCAAACTGCTTGAACCGACTGAAATATTTGAACCCACAGACATGAGCCGTATCGTCAGCATAGACTTTGTCGAAGAACAAATCACAATTCTGGAATCCACGAGTATGAACAGGAACCACCAGGCAACCTTTTCTGAAGCAGCTATCATCTTCACACAATAGTCCCTGTGCTTCTGTTATACAACTGATAATTACATCTGATTGCTTTACTAAATCAGGAGCGTTATCACAAACAACAAAAGAGACATTTCGGTAATCTTTGAAACGTTCCATAAACAGTTCTGCCTGATTTTTGTAACGCAGCAACAGTACATTGTGCATCACTTCCGGCTCGGAATCCAACAGACATAACAAGGTAGCTCTTCCTGTATTACCCAGACCAAGCAGGCCATAAGTCGTGGCATCGCTCTTACGGAATGTCTGAATAGCCAATGTTGCAACTGCCCCTGTACGCATTGTTGTAATCCAGTCGGCATCAAACATAGCCAGCAGTTCTCCATTTTGAGAGTTATACAGTAGTATATCACTGCCTAATGCCGGAACTGCTCCCTTAATCCGATGAACCACTTTTACTCCATAACAATTATAAGGTGAAGGCAATAAGCATGGCATGGTGTTGAAGAAGTCGTTACCTTGTGGATGCAGGCTTATCTTTGCCGGAAGTTGGGCTGTTTCTTTCAACGAAAAGCTCTCTTTTACCCATTCCACACACGTTGCAGGAGAGATATTCAGTCCCTTGATTTGCTTCTGAGAGATAATCTTCATCTTTCCAATTGTTTTAAAGATTCAACAAGTTTGGCGTTATCCTTATGGTCACGAACTGCTATACGCATATACTGTTTCCCGTCAAAGCCACCCTTACCGGAACAGTCACGCATCAGAATATTGAATTCCTTCAACATCTTCAGTACCAATCCGTTTGCAGTGAAAGGCGGAAGAACTTCTACCAAGAAGTAGTTGGCTTGTGAAGGTATCACGCGCAAGAAGCTGATTTGACGCAGTTTCTTCTCAAAGTCTTCACGCTCCTTAATGAACTTATCACAAGCATTCTTGTAATCCTTTTCATATTTGGTATAAATCTGCATGAAGAATTCACAGAAGGAATTGATGTTCCAAATACTAACCTTTTTCTTGATTTGCGAGATAACATCAACATCGGCAGAACAAAGAATGCCCAGACGAATGCCGGGGACACCATAGCTCTTACTGATAGACTTCATTACCAACATATGTGGATAGTTCTCTAGTATGTCGTTATGCAAGAGGGTGTTATTCTCCCAGTCGATACTGAAGTCAACAAAGCTTTCATCCACAATCAACCGGATATTTTTCTTCTCACACCAATCAGCCAGCAGACAGATGTCTTTCATGGGAATGAAATTACCCGAAGGGTTGTCCGGATTGATTAGGAGAATATTGTCTGCAGGATTCTTACCAAAGAAATCCATCAAGTCATGAGCCGTATAACGATACTCATTATTCTGCGGGATGAAGGTAACCAGTGATTCCCGTTCACGACGGTTAGGATACTCTTCAAAAGTGGGGCGGGTAATACCCAACGTACCGGGAAGTATCTCCATCAGTGCTTTGATTAGTTCAGCTGCCCCATTGCCCGGAACAATGTAATCTTCCTTCACTCCCCAACACTTACTGGCCAGAAGCGTATTTACTTTCATACCCGAAGGATATTCAGAAAGCAAAGTACGGAAGTTGGCCTGCATCTCATCCACAATCTTAGACCTGCTGAAGTAGGGATTTACCAAATAACAGAAGTCCAACATCTTGGGAAAGCGCCAATATCCACCGAAACGACCATAGAACTTACGCAGAATATCCTCTTCTTCTGCAAATAGAGCCTCAGCAATATCAAGGTCTTGTTTATCATCTATTTCATACCACTTCTCATTGGTAATTGGAAGTGCCTTTAAGTCCTTACTATTAAGGAAAGAGATGATGCGAAGCACATTTTCATAATATTCATTGTTGCCCACCGCCTTAGAGTAGGCATCCAGAAAGGGAACATATTTTGTTTTGCTGAATTCCTTGGAGAACTTATAGATGTTAACCGTCTTGTAATACTTGTCCGTGTCTTCATAATGAAATGCTGCTTTAGGGACAAAGTTCACAATGTTGTTGTCCTCATCAATACAAACCATAGTGCCGTCCATCCAGGTTTCATATTTGGCAACAAGGGCAACATTGGGATTGGCATTGTTGATAATTAACGGGAATAAGGAGTCCTCGAATATCAAATCAGATTCTATCAGAAGCGTATCATCCTTCTGCATCTCCTCTTTCGCCAAAGACAAGGAGTAAATATTGTTGGTTTTGTCATAAATGGGATTCTCAATATATTGAATAGACAAACCTTCATATTGGTTTCCCAAATACTCTTTGACTTCACGTCCTTTATACCCCACAACAATAATGACTTTCTCTAATGGCTGTTTGGACAATTGCTTCATCACACGGTCTATCAAAGTAACCCCATTTACTTTAACCATGCACTTGGTGTTTCCCTTTGTCAACTCACCTAAACGTTTGCCCATTCCGGCTGCTAAGATAATTGCTTGCATAATGAATGTTGTGTGTGTTAATAATTCATCGTTTCACGATGTGACTCTTATGTTGATATTCTTTATAGCTTCTTTCTGTATCATATTTAAGGATGCCGTGACCGGTGGGAGCCTTAACTCTTTTCATATAGTCCCCGTAATCTGTTCTCAATATGCTATCGTAACCGGCAGGAATGGGAATTTTCATATCTTCAAAGAGGCGATATTCAGTAGCGGAATAGGCTGATTTCAAACGAATCTTTGCTCTTATGTTCCATGACAGACAAGACACATATTCTGTATGCTGAATAGGTGTCTCACGTAAGAGTTCTTCATACGATTTAAAGAACTTGATATCCATTCGCCAACGATTGTAGAGCCACTCAGGAAGTAAATTACAGAATTTTATACAAACCTTCAGCAGATTCTTCTTCCACTGTAATCTCCTAATAAATTTATATGCCTGCTTAGCCGATTTTGGATAAGCATCTAGAATAAAAATGTCTATGAATATTCCTTGATTGTATTTTTCCAGTTTCCCGCTTGGAGGCAGTACCGCTGTTTCGCTATTTCGCAATTGAGCATGCCTATGATTGTAGTGTTTATCCGAGTAAATGGTTTGAAAAAAATAGGGATGATTGAACTCTTTATCTGCAATTGAAACAAGCTTATCATAATCTTCTCTGAACATAGACACATCAATGTCATCATCCCAGGGTATAAATCCACCCTCACGAACAGCACCAAGCAATGTGCCGGAATCTGCCCAGCACCTCAGTCCATACTTATCACATACTTGTAAGAGCTTGCGTAACAAATCCATCTCACATGCCCATACCTGTTTCATTTCCTTACTTACCAAGTAGTCACTGCGAATCTCTTCTTCGATTGAGAATGAACTAGTTATTTCAAATGGTTTATTGCTCATAATCATCTTCCAACTTCTTGTTTCCACAATTTCAATGCAGCCTCAATAGTATCATCCATATCTGCATAGGTATATTGTGCCAAGCGACCACCGAAAAGTACATTCGGTTGTTGCTGTGCCAATGCCTGATACTGTTGGAACAGGCGTGTATTCCGCTCATCGTTGATAGGATAATAAGGTTCTTTCCCCTTCTGATAGGTATCCGGATACTCATAAGTAATCACCGTAAAAGGCTGAGATCCAAACTCAAAATGTTTATGCTCGATGACACGAGTATATGGAATCTCTCGCTCACAGTAATTTACGACTGCATTGCCCTGAAAGTTATCAGTGTCATCTAAACGTTTATGTTCAAAACGCAAACTGCGATATTCCAGTTCGCCACAGCAATAATCAAAATATTCATCAATACAGCCTGTGTATAACACTCGTTCCGCCAATGCATCCAAAGAGTTACGTTGAGCTATATAATCTATGCCTGTTCTTACTTCCACACCTTCCAACAGGGCATCTATCAGTTTTTGATAACCGCCAATGGGAATTCCCTGATAAGGGTCATTGAAATAATTATTATCAAAAGTAAAACGGAAAGGCAAACGTTTGATAATGAAAGCCGGGAGTTCTGTGGCAGATCGTCCCCACTGCTTTTCGGTATATCCTTTTATCAGGCGGATATAGATATCCTCTCCACAAAGCTTCAATGCTTGTTCTTCCAGATTCTTAGGATGTTGTATGGAATCATACTTTCCACGTTGTTCAGCAATCTTTGCCTTTGCCTCTTCGGGTGTACGGACACCCCACAGCTGATAGAACGTGTTCATGTTAAAGGGCAGATTGTACAGAAAATCCTTATACCTTGCCACCGGCGAGTTGGTATAACGATTAAACGTAACAAAACGATTCACATAGTGCCAGATTTCAGGCTTGTCTGTATGAAAAATGTGAGCACCATACTTATGTACATGGATTCCATCAACATCTTCACAATAGACATTACCTCCAACAAAGGGGCGTTTATCTATCACCAGACACTTCTTGCCTGTTTTTCGTGCTTCGTGGGCAAACACTGCTCCAAACAGACCTGCACCAACAATCAGATAATCGTACTCTTTCATGCTTCCTTTTGATTTAATGCCTCTATAGCTATTACCAAAGCCTGCTTGATGAAGCATCCGCTTGCAATCTTCTGCCCTACCAGATAAGCTTTCTCCCGAATGCGCATATACTCTTCTGTCGACAGATTCTTCAGTTTATCCTCCAGTTCTCGAAGTGAATCTACACAAAAACCTACTCCGTTTTCTTCTACAAAAGGAGCCAATGCAGCTTGTTTCCAGATAATTACCGGAAGTCCACAACGCAGATATAAAGAGGTTTTATGGGGATTATTATACTTCAGATACTCTCCAAAATCGCCGGTACAAGCATCTACAGAAGCCCCATCCCATACCAAGCCGAAGTCTCCTTGTGCCGTAGCTATCAGACAATCTGAGTTTACAAAGCCCATGTAACGGAAATACTCCTTACCCTTTGCATTATCCAGTTCGAAGCCATTACCATACAAATAAAAGGAATAAGAATTTATGTACGTCCCCACTTCATACAAGAATGTATTCTTTTTATAACTCAATCCGCCAGCATACAGCACTTTATAGGGAGGGGTAGGAGTTGCCGGTTGCTGTACCGGAGTGGAAGAAAGATAATCAAAGATTCCCAATGTACCTACCGGAACGGAACAACCATGTTCCAGCAACCAGTTCCTCATGGATTCATTATGGGCTATAATGTAGTCTGCGTGACTCAAACGCTTGATTTCCTGTACATCAGTCAACTTCTTACGACGAAAACTTCCCAAATCATGAATCACCACAATTACTTTTGCTTTCCTCAAATGTGCCAGCCGACAAACAAACGAGAAATATTTCTTCAGGGGATATTGCAACACCAGATAATCACCGGTATGTAAGCAGAATGGAGCTTTCAACACGCCCAACAACGTAACCATAAAGGCTACTATCTGATTGGTATAAAGTGTCTGTCTGAGGCCAACATTTCTGAAGCCCATTTCAGACATCACTTGCTCAATATCCGTCTTTGCTTTATTGCCCGCACCGGACAATCCTTTGTAATTGCGTGATAAATAGCAGTTCATAAGAAAAAGAGAAGTAACAAAAATATTATAGTTTGGAAACGATGGTTTCCACTTTCTTCACCACATTTTCCACCTTAATCTCTCTCAAACAAGCAAAGTCCCCACGTAGGCAAGGCTTGTTGCCGAAGATAGAACAGGGACGACAAGAGAGTTCCACCTGTACAGCATTGTCTGCTCGCTGGTTCCAGCCCATAAAGCCGGCAAAAGGATGGGTAGCACCCCACACCGACACCACCGGGGTAGCAGTCAACGATGCCAGATGCATATTGGCCGAGTCCATGCTAATCATTACATCCAGATGACTCATTAACGCCAACTCACCGGAGAGTTTCAACCGACCGGCCAAAGAGAGTGTACGAGGATAGCGAGCTGCCCACTTTTCCATGATGCGAGACTCTTCTTTCCCGCCTCCAAACAAGAAGATGCGATAGTCCGGATTCTCCGTCAGTCTGCTGATAAGTTCCTCCACCTTCTCTTCGGGAAGTATCTTTCCCCTATGTGCTGCAAAGGGGGCAATGCCTACCCAGTGGGTAGCGTCAGGTGCTCCGGTTACTTGTTCAAACAGAGAAATATCACCTTTCCCCTCTCCATAGAGGGAACGGAAGAGAGGTGTTACCGGATAACCTAAAGTACTGAAAACCTTTTCATAGCGTTGGAAAGAGGTGGGTAACTGTTTCAGTTGCTTGTTCTGGGCACGTACCAATGCTTTCTTTTCAGCTCGTCCTTTATCGATGTAAGAGACACGCTTTCCACTCAGTCGAAAGAAGGTGCGCAACACCTTGCTACGAAGCACATCATGCAAATCGGCCACAGCCTCAAAGCCCTCCTTCTTCAGTTCACGATACAAACGCCACAGTCCACCGATGCCTTTGTATTGTTTTAAATCCACTCCTCGGAAGCACACATTCTGCGGCATACTTCCAAAGAGTGGTTGCATAGAGGGTTTGCTCAGCACCGTTATCTCCAACTCGGGGTACCGAAGTGCCACGCTGTGGATGACCGGCACCGTCATGGCTACATCGCCAAAAGCAGAAAAGCGGATAGCCAGCAGTTTCATTTCTTGCCGTAGAGCACCGGATTCAGAGCCGGGTCGTTGTACATCTTCATCTGCTTGTACACTTTCATGTACTTGCGACCGGCCTCAATGTCTTCAATCAGCTGTTCGATGGCAGTAGAGAGGTCTTTTTGTTGTTCTAGCAAGATGTTCAACTTTGTTTCACACTGTGCATGATGCTCGGGAGTGGTATCGGTACGTTCTACCTCCTGACGCATGTGATAAATCTTCAGGGCCAGAATAGAGAGACGGTCGATAGCCCATGCCGGACTTTCTGTATTGATAACAGCACCGGCCTGAATGGTCACGTCTTTATACTTATCCAAGAAATAGCTATCAATCAGCTCCACCAAGTCTGTACGGTCTTGGTTAGACTTATCAATACGACGTTTCAGTGTCAACGCCTCCACCGGATCGATGTTCGGGTCACGAATGATGTCTTCAAAGTGCCATTGCACGGTATCAATCCAGTTTTTCAGATAAAGATAGTATTCGATACTCTTCAACGGATAAGGGTTCTGAATAGGAGTATCCACGTTATCTGTCTTATGATATTCAAGGATAGACTCCACAAAGATGCGATTGCAAGTTTCAGTAAAGTTCATAACTAAACTAGTTTATATTAGTAATACTCTTTCAAATTCTTCCACAAAGCTAGGCAAACTTTTCAGAAACTGCAACTTCTTACCCCTTAAAAGTGTCTATATGGCAGATTATTCCTATCTTTGCCCCGTTATCAACACACATAACATCACTTTATGAAAGAATTTCTACGTCTGCTACAGCGCTTCATACCACCCTACAAGAAGTATCTGATAAGCGCCTTGCTGCTCAACTTGGTTTCTGCCATTCTCAACATTTTTTCCTTTGCTCTCATCATCCCCATCTTGCAGATTCTTTTCAAGATGGATAATAAAGTATATGAATTTATCCCCTGGGAGAGTGCCGATGTCACCTTGAAAGATATAGTGATAAACAACTTCTACTACTACGTCACCCAGCTGATTGCTTCACAAGGAGCATCGCTCACCCTGCTCATCCTAGGAGTATTCTTGGCTGTGATGACATTGCTAAAGACCCTCTCCTACTTCGCCTCTTCGGCCGTCATGATACCCCTGCGCACCGGCGTAGTGCGTGACATTCGTGCACAAGTATATAATAAGGTATTACATCTGCCTTTGGGATTCTTCAGTGAAGAGCGCAAAGGAGACATCATTGCCCGTATGAGCGGTGACGTCACCGAAGTAGAGACATCTGTCACCAGTTCACTGGACATGCTCATCAAGAACCCCATCCTGATTATCATGTACTTCGGTACACTGATTGCCGTCAGCTGGCAGTTGACACTCTTCACTCTGCTGGTGCTCCCCGTCATGGGTTGGCTCATGGGTACTGTAGGTAAAAAGCTGAAGCGCAAGTCACTCTACGCACAAGAGAAGTGGAGCGACACCATGTCACAACTGGAAGAAACCTTGGGCGGTCTGCGCATCATTAAAGCCTTTGTGGCAGAAGAGAAGATGGAGAAACGCTTCGACCGCTGCAGCAATGAGTATCGCGAAGCCATCAATCGTGTGGCTACTCGCCAAGCATTGGCACACCCTATGAGTGAATTCCTGGGCACTTGTGTCATCGTCATCGTGCTTTGGTTTGGCGGTACACTCATCCTGAACAACAGCTCTACCATCGAGGCTCCTTCTTTTATCTACTACCTGGTCATTCTTTACAGCGTCATCAACCCGCTGAAGGAGTTCTCCAAAGCCGGCTACAACATACCCAAGGGATTGGCCTCTATGGAGCGCATCGACAAAATCTTGCTGGCCGAGAATCCTATCAAGGAGCCTGCACTGCCTAAGCAACCGGCCAAACTGGAGCAGGAGATAGAGTTCCGCAACGTCTCTTTCAGTTACGACGGTAATCGTCAGGTGCTGAAGCAGGTCAATCTGACTGTACCTCGCGGAAAGACTATCGCTCTGGTAGGACAATCCGGCTCCGGAAAGTCTACACTAGTAGACCTATTACCACGCTACCACGACATTCAGCAGGGAGAAATCTGTATCGACGGAGTGAACATCAAAGACTTCCGCATCCAAGACCTACGTTCTCTGATAGGTAACGTCAATCAGGAGGCAATCCTTTTCAACGACACCTTCTTCAACAACATTGCTTTTGGCGTAGAGAATGTCACCATGGAGCAAGTAGTGGAGGCGGCTAAGATTGCCAATGCACACGACTTCATCCTGGAGAGTGAGCAAGGCTATCAAACTAACATAGGTGACCGTGGTGGTAAACTCAGTGGTGGGCAACGTCAGCGTATCAGCATCGCCCGTGCCATTCTGAAGAATCCACCTATCCTTATCCTCGACGAAGCCACCTCAGCCCTCGACACCGAAAGTGAACGACTGGTACAAGAGGCTCTGGAGCGCCTGATGAAGACACGCACTACCATCGCCATTGCCCACCGCCTCTCTACCATCCGCAATGCAGACGAAATCTGCGTACTTTACGAAGGCGAGATTGTAGAGCGTGGCACTCACGACGAACTCCTCACCAAAAACGGTTACTACAAGAAGCTGAATGATATGCAAACGAAATGAGGTAGATTTCTGATTTGTGATTTGTGATTTCTGATTTGTGATTTGTGATTTCTGGGTTATTCAACTTTCACAAGTGAGTTTGAGGAGATAAAAGGGGATAGTTTAAATGGTTAATAGTTAATAGTTGATAGTTGATAGTCATCAGCCTTGCAAATCATAATTCATAGCTCATAATCATAATTATCTATTGGCCTTTATCTCCCCAAAGAGCGAAGCGATATCTCCATTTATCTCCCAACAACTCATAAATCAAAAATCATCCTCCTTTTTTCCTTCCAAAGTCTGCCGGCACCTCTCCCCACTCTTGCGTTTCCCATTTCAAGATAGGAGTGGTGTAGCTATTGTTCCGTAGCCACAGCTCTGCCCGTTCAATCAGTTGAAAGAGAGCTTCCGTCTGCTCATTACGAGGCAGTTTGGTCTTGCAACGTTTCTGCTTCACCCAGCTGATGGCATTCACACTGTCACTATAGATCGGCATGTCGAAACCTTTCTGTTTCAACAGTGCCAGACCGTGTACAATAGCCAGAAACTCACCGATATTGTTGGTGCCATACACCGGACCATAGTGAAACACCTGCTGCCGGCTGGCCACATGCACCCCCCGATACTCCATTGCCCCCGGGTTACCACTACAAGCTGCATCCACAGCCAGGCTATTCTCCACTACACACGGTGGCAGAGGTGCATCCTCACTGTGTTTCGGAGTACTCTTGCTTGGTCGTCCCGACTTACCAATGTAGTCGTATGGCGAAGCTGCCATCGCCTGCTCCGCCTCCTGGCGCGTGTCAAACGACTTATACTTAGCACCCTCTACTCCTTTCACCTGCAGCTGGCACTCTGTCCATGAGGTATAGATACCAGGATTCACTCCCGCCCAAACCACGTAATACTTCTCTTTTTTTGCCATGCTGCAAAGATAGGATAAGCAAGTGAAAGTCTCCTCGACTTTATTAAAGAAATTATAGTAAAGACACAAAGTAAACCCCGGCTTGGATTGATTAGGTAATCCATCTTTTCAATACGTTTGTTTTACCTTTATAGTTGACAATAACAAAAAGGCTACCCTCGGAAATGGGGGTAGCCTCACCTTATTTATATATAAGGAGTGTATTACTCGCTACGGCGTTCACGACGCTCGGGACGTTCACGGCGTTCGCGACGCTCGGGGCGTTCTTGATAACCTTCGGGCTTCGGCAGAAGCACGCGGTGAGAGAGTTTGAACTTGCCGGTCTTAGGATCAATATCGAGCAACTTCACCTCTATCTCGTCACCTTCTTGGAGACCTGCTTCTTCTACAGTTTCCAGACGCTTCCAGTCGATTTCAGAGATGTGCAGCAAACCGTCCTTACCAGGCAAGAACTCTACAAATGCGCCATAAGGCATGATGCTGCGAACCTTACCGGTATATACCTCACCCACTTCGGGCACGGCAACTATGGCCTTAATCATACGCATAGCATCATCAATGCACTGCTTGTTGGTACCAGCCACTTCGATGCGACCTACATTGTCAATCTCTTCAATAGTAATGGTAGCACCTGTCTCTTCCTGCATACCCTGGATAATCTTTCCGCCCGGGCCAATTACAGCACCAATGAACTCTTTCGGAATAGTCATTGTCTCGATGCGCGGAGCGTGCGGTTTCAGGTCGGCACGCGGTTCAGGCATACACTCTGTCAGTTTACCGAGGATATATTCACGACCCTCTTTAGCTTGCAGCAGAGCCTTCTCCAGAATATCGTAAGAAAGACCATCTACTTTAATATCCATCTGAGTGGCAGTGATACCGTTCTTGGTACCGGTTACCTTGAAGTCCATGTCACCCAAGTGGTCTTCGTCACCCAAGATGTCAGAAAGCACTGCATACTTGTCTTCACCGGGGTTCTTGATAAGACCCATGGCGATACCTGATACCGGATTCTTAATCTGTACGCCGGCATCCATCAGTGCCAATGTTCCGGCACATACAGTAGCCATAGATGAAGAACCATTTGACTCAAGGATATCTGATACCACGCGGATAACATAAGGATAGTTTGCAGGAATCTGACCCTTCAATGCACGCCAAGCCAAGTGTCCGTGACCAATTTCACGACGGCCTACACCACGTTGAGCTTTTGCCTCACCGGTTGAGAAAGGTGGGAAGTTGTAGTGCAGCAAGAAACGTTCCTTACCATTGTTCAGCACGTCGTCGATAATCTTCTCATCAAGCTTGGTACCTAAGGTAGCAGTAGAGAGAGACTGTGTTTCACCACGTGTGAAGATGGCAGAACCGTGAGGGCCGGGCAGTGGACTGACTTCGCACCAGATGGGGCGGATTTCAGTAGTCTTACGACCATCCAAACGTTTGCCCTCGTCCAAGATACAACGACGCATAGCCTCTTTCTCTACGTCGTGATAGTAACGATCGATGAGCGGAGCCTTTTCTTCTAGTTCTTCTTCAGTAAACTGAGCCTTAAACTCTTCACGTACGGCTTCGAATGCTTCACCACGAGCGTGCTTATCTCTGTTGCCCTCACGAGCAATGGCATAAGCCTTGTCGTAGCAAGCTTCGCGAACAGCCTTACGCAACTCTTCGTCGTTTACTTCGTGGTCATATTCACGCTTAACGGTAGAACCAACCTCAGCAGCCAACTCGTTCTGTGCAACACACATCGGCTTGATAGCTTCGTGTGCGGCCTTCAGAGCTGCCAACAGGTCTTGCTCAGAGACTTCATCCATTTCACCTTCCACCATCATGATGTTTTCATAAGTGGCACCAACCATCAAGTCCATGTCGGCCTTTTCCAGTTGTTCGAAAGTGGGGTTGATGACAAACTCGCCATTGACACGTGCGACACGTACCTCAGCAATAGGACCATTGAAAGGAATGTCTGATACAGCCAATGCTGCAGAAGCGGCAAGTCCGGCCAGTGCGTCAGGCATATCAACACCATCAGCAGAGAAAAGTATAATATTTACATATACTTCAGCGTGGAAATTGTCGGGAAAGAGGGGGCGGAGAGCACGGTCAACCAAACGACAAGTAAGGATTTCATAGTCCGAAGCACGGCCTTCACGCTTGGTGAAACCACCGGGGAAGCGTCCGAATGCGGAGAATTTTTCTTTGTACTCTACCTGAAGCGGCATAAAATCTGTTCCGGGAACTGCGTCCTTGGCGGCACAAACAGTAGCCAGCAACATGGTGTTACCCATGCGCAGCATTACAGAACCGTCTGCCTGTTTTGCCAGCTTTCCCGTTTCGAGCGTGATGGTTCTTCCATCAGGCAACTCGATCGTCTTAACAATAGGGTTAATCATAAAAATGTATTATTTCAAAATTTCTTCAAAAATCGCGCAAAGATACAGATTTAATTCAGGTAATGCGGTGTGAATGAGGGAAAAAGTTTGATAAAAGCCTCTTTTTTTACTTTTATACATGGAAGATGGAGCAAAAAATCTTTGTAACAACTGGAAAACAGTTATCTTTGCACCCTGAATTCTCGTGCAGGCAAGTATGCTATCAAGGCAAGCCCAGGTGTGAGATTAAGCTATCGTTGACAAATTGACGAGTTGAAATTGTTTTAAATGAAAACAAACATAGATATGAAGAAAATCATTTGGATGGCACTGGCAGCCATTGTGCTGGGTGCTTGTAATTCTGAGCCCAAGTTTGAGGTAAAAGGGCATGTAATGGATGCCGGTGGCAAGATGCTCTATCTGGAAGCTGCTGCACTAGAGGGTATTCTTCCGATTGACTCCGTGGAACTGGAAGGTGATGGAGCATTCAGTCTGAAAGGCAAACGCCCGGCAATGCCGGAGTTCTACCGCTTACGCGTAGACAATAAAGTTATCAACTTCTCGATAGACTCTACCGAAACTGTTCGCTTTGAGACAGCCTACGTAAACTTTGCCACTAACTACAGTGTAGAAGGCTCGGTCAACAGCACTAAGATTAAGGAACTGACACTGAAGCAGGCCGACCTGCAGAACAAGGTCAATCGCCTGATGGCAGACATGCAAGCCTTCAGAATACCTGCCGGCGACTATCAAGACCAGCTCTCAACACTGCTGAAAGAGTATAAAAATGATGTAAAAATCAACTACATCTTTGCTGCCCCCAACACTCCGGTAGCATACTTTGCTCTGTTTCAGAAACTGAACAACTACATGATTTTCGACCCCATGAACAACAAGGATGACGTGAAATGTTTTGCCGCTGTAGCAACCAGCATGAACAATGCCTATCCGCATACCGACCGTGCACGCAATATCTACGACATTGCTATCAAGGGTATGAAGAACACTCGTGTACCGAAAGAGAAAGTAGTGGAGGTGCCGGAAGAGAAAATCTCAGAAACCGGAGTGATTGACATCGCACTGCGTGACCTGAAAGGAAACATCCGCAAGCTGAGTGACCTAAAAGGTAAGACCGTCATTCTAGACTTTACCATCTACCAGTCTGCCGTGGCAACCTCACATAACTATCTATTGCGTGACCTCTATGATAAGTATAAGTCTCGCGGTCTGGAGATCTATCAGGTATCACTCGATGCCGACGAACACTACTGGAAGACCATTGCCGACAACCTACCTTGGGTATGTGTGCGCGATGCTGCCGGAATCTACTCAGCCATAGCTGCCACTTACAATGTACAGGACATCCCCACCGTTTTCCTGATTAACAAGAACAACGATTTAAGTGCTCGTGGCGAAACCATCGAAGACTTGGAAGCAGCCGTAAAAGCCTTGCTCTAAGAGCTGAAAAAGGACTGAAAAAGTATGCGTTTCGATTAAAATTCTTGAAAAGCATCGCTTTTAACTTGACACGTATTGTTTTAAAGAGTACCTTTGCAGAGCAAAATAGGAAAGAGGGTTCCAACATGCGCATCATGTTGGAATTCTTTTTTGTTTACCCGAAAAATAAAGAATAAATAATAAAGGAGGAAACAATTATGGCTTACATGACCGAAGAAGGCTACAACAAACTGTTGGCCGACCTGAAACAACTGGAGGCAGTAGAACGCCCCAAGATTGTAGCAGCCATTGCTGAGGCACGTGACAAGGGTGACCTGTCTGAGAATGCTGAGTACGATGCTGCCAAAGAAGCTCAAGGTATGCTTGAGATGAAGATTGCTAAACTGAAGGCAGTGATTGCCGATGCCAAAATCATCGACGAAACAAAACTGAAAACCGACTCAGTACAAATCTTGAACAAGGTGGAACTGAAGAACGTAAAGAACGGTATGAAGATGACTTATACCATCGTTTCTGAAAGTGAAGCCAACCTGAAGGAAGGAAAGATTTCTGTCAACACCCCCATCGCACAAGGCTTGCTGGGCAAGAAGGTGGGTGATGTAGCAGACATCAAAGTGCCCCAAGGCATGATTCAACTGGAAGTAATTAGTATTTCATTTTAATGATAAGGCAGGTCCGCATGCGGGCTTGCCTTATTATTTATCTCATAACAAAAAGCCATTATGACAATATTCAGCAGAATTATCGCAGGTGAAATTCCTTGCTACAAAGTAGCAGAAGACGATCGTTTCTTTGCTTTTCTAGACATCAACCCCTTAGCAAAGGGACATACACTGGTTGTTCCCAAGCAGGAAGTAGATTACATTTTCGACCTCTCGGACGAAGACTTGGCTGCCATGCAGGTATTTGCCAAGAAGGTGGCCATTGCTATCAAGAAAGCTTTCCCTTGTCTGAAGGTAGGACAAGCTGTATTGGGTCTGGAAGTACCCCATGCACACATTCATCTGATACCGATGCAGAGTGAGAAGGACATGCTTTTCTCTAACCCTAAGCTAAAACTCGAGCCGGAAGAGTTCCAAGCAGTGGCTGAAGCCATTCGCCAGGCACTCTGATAGCCAGTCGTTTCATTCCTCCATCCAATATCAACTATATTTAGGCACGGATTACACAAGATTCACTGATAAATTAGGAACCATAAGGTTTTAGAAGAAAAATCAGTGTTTATCTATGTCATCCGTGCCTAAATTATATCTTATACAAACTCCTCACCCATCTTGTTTTGTGTATCGTTCACATACTTTCGAATGAGGTGTTCTTCGTCTTTTTTACAGATTAACAACACATTACCGGCTTCGGCAACTAAGTAACCCTCCAGTCCCTCGATGACTGCCAGTTTGCCAGAGGGCAGAGTGATGATATTGTTCCGACTGTTATAGGTGAGCGACTGACACTTCAGCGTGACATTACCCGCCTCATCCTTAGCTGAAAGGTCATAGAGTGACCCCCAAGTACCAAGGTCGGACCAACCAAAATCACCCAAAGAGACATATACGTTATCAGCCTTTTCCATCACGCCAAAGTCTATGGAGACGTTGGGGCAGGCGGGGAAGTGCTCGTTAATAAACTCTTGTTCCCCTGCAGTGCCATACACAGCCTTACCGGTTACCAGTTTACTCGTAATCTCAGGCTGCAAGACTTCACAGGCTTTAACAATGCTGTTCACGTTCCACATAAAGAGACCTGAGTTCCAGTAAAACTCACCACTCTCCACAAACACTTTAGCCAGCTCCAGTTCCGGTTTCTCAGTAAAGGTCTTCACCTTATAAAAGTTCTCACCGACGGGTTCAGCAATCTGAATATACCCATAACCGGTTTCCGGACGATTTGGCTTAATACCAAGTGTTAACAGGCGGTCAGCTTCGGAAACAAAATTCAGTCCCTTCTCTATAGCCTCCAGAAACTCATCTTCCTTCAGAATCAGATGGTCAGAAGGTGCCACCACGATGTTGGCATTAGGATTCAGTGCCTGTATGTGGTACGAAGCCCAGGCAATACAGGGGGCTGTGTTCCGACGAGTAGGTTCCAGCAGTATCTGCCGGGGACTTAGTTCCGGAAGTTGCTCACTGATGAGGTCGGCATACATCTCATTAGTCACAATAAGAATGTTCTCGATGGGGATAATCTTCCGGAAGCGATCCACGGTTTGCTGTAGTAAGGAGCGCCCCGTACCGAAAAAGTCTAAAAACTGCTTAGGGAGTGTCTTGCGGCTGAAGGGCCAAAAGCGGCTACCAATTCCTCCGCCCATAATCACGCAATAGTTATCTTTGTGTGTAGTCATGATTACTTGTTTTAAAGTTTCTGTAAATGTACGTCCTTTTTATCTATGGAGAAAGTTTTTACTAAAAATCTTCTGTTTTTTCATCTTTTTTTGCTGAAAGGCTTGCTGAATTGAAAAAAGTCCGTATCTTTGCACCGCATTTGAGAAATCAAGGCTACTATTTGCCCAGATGGCGGAATCGGTAGACGCGCTGGTCTCAAACACCAGTGGATTCACTTCCATCCCGGTTCGACCCCGGGTCTGGGTACAAGAGCGGAGGAGTTAGCAATAACTTCTCCGCTCATTTTTATGTATAAATGAAAATAAGGCAGGTTGGACAAAAAGTAGGATAAATTCTCTATAATCATTTGATATACATATCTTTGCGAAGATTATCATTGATATGCTAAAAAAAATGCTTTTTTTGTGGTTCCTCCAATGTGGTCAAGAATGGCCTGAGAGGGCGAA